>JBDRTC010000495.1:0-6279 GCA_043824335.1 Planctomycetota bacterium
ACGCCCGAGAGGGGCAACTGCACGGGAGGCCGTTTTGGCGTCACGGACCCTTCGGACACGCCCGACACGATCCTGGCATCCTGGGAGTTCCCCGACTTTGTGATGCAGTACTGGTATCGCGGGCAGAGCAGGTTTCCCGCTCTGCTCTCTCGCCCCTTCGACCACGGCATTGCCTTTTACGGAAACCAGGCAACGTTGCTCTTGGACCGCTACGGGTACGAAGTCTACGACGAGAAAGAGCTGAAACGGCCGGCGGAGAAGGTCGGACCCACGCCTCAAGACGGCCCTTGGCATCGAACGTTCGTGGATTGTGTGAAGGAGGGACGGCAACCACCCGTAGACATCGAGGACAGCCACAAAGCCAGCGTGTGCTGCCACCTGGGAAACATCGCCTACCACACTCGGCGCACAATTCGCTGGGACGGCAACACCGAACAGATTCTGGGGGACAACCAGGCGGCTGCCATGCTTAGTCGGCCTCGACGTGCCGGGTATGAGTTGCCAGAGGTCTAGTTCCTCACGCGGTTCACACGGCTCGAGGACTATTTGAACACGCGGAGAACCTAAAGCATGCGCGCACCGTGCGCTGAAGTTGTGAAGTAAGACTCTAAAATGTCTCCACGAGCATGAACTACGTCGACACGAATATCAGTCCAGAATGCGAAGTCTACGGCGAAGCCATGGCCCGGAAGAAGGACGTCGGAACGATCGGGATGAAGGTTTTTGGCGCGGGATCCGTGTTCGGGCCCAGATCCCGGCGAGGTCGTCGGGACAAACCCGAGACCGATCGCAGGGCTCATGTGCTTCTCAAAGAAAAGCTGCAGGATGAACGTATTTCGGCGATCATTCCGGGCGTGAAAATCCTCGAGCATCTTGATGAAAACGTCAAGGCCACTCGTGACCGCGCCGTGCCTACGAGCACGGAAGAAGGCCGGGCGATCAGGCAGTGCAAGGAAAGCTCTTACGCCAACCTCGCGCCGCAGTATCAATGGCTCCGAAATTGGGAAGTAGCATGAATCAAGTTCTGCTCGTCGTGAACGACCACCAGGAAAGGCCGGCCGTGCGTATACACACTCTCTTCGCCCTAGTCTTGATCTGGCTCGGCGGCATTTCCGCGCCGTGCCCGGCCGCGGAGACGCCTGACTGGTATTACCGCGAAGGTCCGCTCCGCGGATCGCTCAAGAGCGACGCCCCCCTGCCGCTCTACGATTCCAACCCGGAGCACCTTTGGAACCGCTTGTTTGCCGTGTTCTACATCCGGCCGAGCGAATTGCCGTCGCGGCCAGAGTATCCACAGGATTCCACAAAGCTGGACGAATGGGATCGGAAGCTCCGCGTTGGCAAATTGCCGCCCGGGCCGGTGGTCAAGCGTTTCGACGGGGGCGACACCATGGGTCTCCTGGCTTGGCCCCGGACGCGCTACTACTCCGAGCCGGGAACATTCGCGCGCGCCGAAAAGTTGCTGGAGGAGTTCATTACTACCCACGCAGAGCGGTTGATCGACGATCCTCTCAAGCGGGCCTTTCTCCAGCGCGATCTGTGGGCCGTGTTTGATCACTTGGCCGGCCAGAACATCGCCCGGTATGGCGATGGTGATCTGCTCAGGCGGGGCGCACTAAACAGGGACGTGTATGGGGACGAATCGGACGAAGTCCCGTTTGACGATCCGGAGGCCATCGAGCGCCGCGGAATCCTGTGCCGCAAGCTGGCGGTGATCATCCAGCGGCTTGCCCAGCCCCAGGCGGTCATCCAGGCCTTGCCGGATAGTTACGCGGCGGCCATCCGGTCCGGCCATTTCACGTCGCAGCACGATTTCGATTGCCAATCCAATTATCTTCCAGCCGGCCTGCTGACCCGTCCGGACGAGTGGGTGGAAATCGATACCTCGTCCGAATCTCTGCCCCACCTCCAGCAGGAAGGGCAGATTGACTACGTGGCCTGGAGCATCCGGGGACGTTCCTACTACCGCATTTTCTGGCGTTTTCCCGGCGGACGTAAGGCGGTCGAAGAGTATCTGAAGTACATACGGGAGGAGGGGGTCGATTGGGAGAAGACGGCCCGGCAGGGACACGTCGCCCTGAAGCCCGATGTGCGGCAGATTCCGGCCGGGACCGAGGCCGCCATCGTCCAGTTCATGATCGTGCTCGATGACCGGTTAGTGCCCGTCCCCACGCGGCTTGTCGAATCGCTGCGGGTGTCCGTTTACAAGAACGTGGACGGTACGCCCGATCCCGAGACAAACACCGGTCTGGGCTTGATTGGCCGAGTGTATGGAGCGAAGCGAAGTTTGTTGTTTGACAACCTGAAGCAGGGCGGACTGGCGAGGGTACCGGACAACGCGCCAACCTACCAGGTACTCTTGGCCGGGCACAAGGACTGGGGCTTTTGGGGACGCCAGCAGTCGGTGGTTCAAACCTGCGTGCATTGCCACCTGCACTGGAAGTGGAAGACGGGGGTTTTTAGCCTGAATTCCATCTTCTCTTTTGTACCCGACGGCGGCATGCCGGGCATCGTGATCCCCATGGGATTCGGAGACATCCGGACTTATCCCCGGTCGCAACGCATTGCTCGCTGGAAACAGCGGCAGGAGGATTACCTGCGCCTGGTCGAGTATGCGCGCGCCGATGACCAAGGCGACCGATAGGAGACATCATGCATACGTCGTCAAGCTGCGACAAGGTCTGGGGCCGACTCGCCGGCGCAAGCTGGCTGGCATCGCTCGTGGGTGCTCTCTTCGTCGCCGCCATAACCCATCGACCAGCGTCCGCCCAATATCAAGTCTTCTGGGGCGACGTGCATGGTCATACACGCCACTCCGATGGAAAAGGCAGCCTGGACGATTATTTCACGCACGCCCGAGACGTCGCGAAGCTGGATTTCGTGATTGTCACTGACCACGATTTTGGAAATGGCAAGCCCACTTGGCGGATGCCCAAAGAAACGTGGACGCTGACGCAGGACAAAGCGGATGAATACACGGTCGGCGGAACGTTCGTCGCCCTTGCCGGCTATGAATGGACGTCGCAACCCAAGTACTGGGCCGAAGTCGAAAAAGGCACGACGTCGGAACGGCTCTTTCCGGGGCGACCCAAATTCTACAATCACAAGAACGTCTATTTCCCCAAAAGAACCGACTACATTGTCAGCGCCAAGGACTCGGCTACCATGAGCCCGGACCTGCTTGCCGAGGCCGTGCGAAAACACGGTGGGCTGGTCCATAACAACCATCCTTCCGCAAAGCCGGACGGAAAGGATCAATGGGATTACGAGCCTGCCCACTACTCGGTAATCACGAACACGGAAATGTACGGCGACACGATTTACCACGAAGGAAAGACGTACGAAGTAAACATGGAGCAGGCCGTACGCGATTTTCTCGACCGCGGCGGGAAAATGGGGTTCGTGCGGGGAACCGACACGCACGAAGGAAGGCCAGCTGCACGGACGGCGGTGCTTGCCAAGGAACTGACGCGCGACGCCATCTTCGATGCACTGCGCCATCGCCGCAACTACGCCGTCTCCAATGCTCGTATCGTGCTGAGTTTCAAGATCGACGGACACGAAATGGGTGAGGAGATGGAGACCGCAGGCCAGCCGGAGATTTCCATCGATATTCAGGGCACGGACACCATCAGCGAGGTGACGATCATCCGGAACGGTTCCGCCCTTCACTCTCTGAACCCGGCAGCCAACCGCGCGAAGACGCAATTTGTGGACCGCTCATTCGAAGGAGACAGCTATTACTACCTTCGTGTGACCCAGGTCGACACCGACGAGCATGGCAATGCTTCCCGCGCTTGGTCCAGCCCGATTTGGGTGAAGAGGAAGGAAGTGTCAACGCGTAGCTCGTTTTAACAGGGGAAAAGGTCAACACTTCCCACCTTTCCCAATACGGAGCATCCGAATGACCGGCAAAATCAGCACCGACGCGCGCAAAGGGTGGCTTCGGCAACGGTCTCCCTTGAATTTTCGACTCGCTCAAGGCGAGAACTCGCGGACCCCCTTTACGAAGTGCCAGAGCTTCGTGGGCACTGTGAACACCGCACGCTCCAGCACCGGCGACCTGGCGTCGAGTTTCCGGGAAAGATCGAAGGCGAAGAGCCTGGTCGCGCGGGTCAAGCGACTGCGCTGACGGAGATTGCTTACGAACATGAACCTAAACACTTCATGGATCTTCGCCTTCATCTCGGGCGTGTAGTGGAAGAAATCCGCGTCGAGCACCGCGCCGACCCGATAGCTGAGTCGTTGATAGAAGGCGTGAGTGCCGACGCGAGGGGCATCGAACGTGCGGTCGTCGCTCAGCCACCAATTGGAGTAGCCATATTCGTCCTTATAGCGGTCGTAGATCTCCGTGCCGGGAAAGGGAATCAGGATTGAGGCGATTGCGGGGTGAAAAAAGACATAGGGCGAGACGTCTTTCATCAACCGGAGAGTTTCGTCGATGGCCCCGGAGTCCTCCCAGGGGAAGCCTAGGATAAAGAAGACCACCGGTCGGATGCCGAAGCGGTGCGTCAAGGGAATAACCCGCCGAACCATGTCGGCCGTGTGCGGCTTATGGATTCGCTTGAGCGTCTCGGGATTGCCGCTCTCGACGCCGTATTCAATCTGCACGCAGCCGGCGCGGGAAGCATGCTCCAGCAGGTCCTCGTCGACTGCGTCGATCCGTGTCATCATGCTCCATGTGAGGCCGAGCCGCTCGTCCACGAGGCGCGCGCAGATGTGTCGCATGCGGTCCTTGTCCATCGTCATGGCGTCGTCCATGAATTGGAAGTGCCGCGTTCCATAGTCGCGATGTATGGCGATCAGCTCATCGACGACGTTGTCTGCCGAACGGAACCTGAACTTCTTGCCGAACAGCCCGCCGGCACAGTAGGCGCATCGACCGGGACAACCCCGCGACGTGAAGATGTTGCAGTGCAGCCCTTCGCCGTCGCTGGAGTCGAAGTGTGCCAGGTCCACGAGGTGACGAGCCGGCGAGGGGAGCGTGTCGAGATCAGCGACCGGCGGCCGAGGCTCGTTGTGCTCGATCCGTCCGCCGGGCGTGCGATAGACAAGCCCCTTCACCGAGCTTATCGGCGTCCGGCCCCGTGCGGCCTGGACCGCCTCGACGATCGTCGGCTCCCCCTCTCCCACAACTACTGCATCGAATCCGTAGGCCAGCGGTTCCTCGGGCAGTAGGGTCGCGTGAGGCCCGCCGGCGATTAGCTTTGCGCCACACCCTCGTAGATTTGAAGCAAGCCGGTACGCCTCTTTCACAAGCGGTGTCAGAAGTGTCACACCTATGATATCTGGCCGGATGCTCGCCGCCGCCTCAACGATCTCTGCGGTCGTACGCCGTCTGCCAGCTCCGTTCGCGTCTAGCAGATGCACCTGATGCCCCGCCTTTTCCAGCACGGCAGCCAGCATCATCAAAGCCATGGGGCAACTATGATGGTTTTGGGTCCGGGATGGAGGATAGATTAGAAGTATCTTGGCTGCCGGATCAGACACGGGTTTGCCTCAAGATGCCCAGGAATGCGAAAGAGTTCCTCTCGTTTGCCGTCGCTTGCCACGATTGACTACGATTGCTCGAAGCCAGCCCCACTCTTGCGTGACTTCAGTTATCATCGTACAGAGCCGCCGGCAGAATCCCAGCCAAATCCCGCATCACTTCTAATCCACAAGGTCGGCATAATCCAAGAATCACTCCTCGCTGGAGTTCTCCGTGCCAGTCTCAAAACCGGCCGAATGAGACCCGAGAACTCCGGCTAAAACACCCGCCGTTACGTCCCGAGATACCACCCCAATCTCGGACTGAGGCAGGGACGGCCGCGTCAACCCATACCTTTGCCGAAACATCCCAAAAAACCACCAGCCGCGTGGGGCGCGAAACGTACGCCTTCACAAGATTTTTCACTCAAGACTTGAAATCCCCATGGCAGTCACCGACGCGGCGAAACGCAATTTGCCAACCTGCGTCGGTCACATCGATCAACGCATCGAAGCTGCAAAGGCGGGCCAAAGTCAGAAAACCTTGGAAATTTCGGACGATCTGCCCCCCAGGAGGGGGCCGCGCTGCGCCCGTTTCAATTCGCTCGCAGGGGACGTTTGCTCGGACAAAAGACGCGCCCGAGGAAAGGGTCATCTTCACCTCGCGAAACGGATCGAAAACCGCTAGAATACGGGTTTGGTGAAATTCTCTGGGGATCGCCGGGCCGCATCGATGTTCAGGATATTGTTCAGGTGGTGAACGGAGTCGTTGAAATCCCTCTTTCGGGGGAGCCGCTGCGCTGCCGTTCC
>JBDRTC010000496.1:0-4452 GCA_043824335.1 Planctomycetota bacterium
GGTTGCCATTCTGGGCTCACTGCTGTGCCTTGATCGGGCGCCGGCGGCGGAAAGCGGGCCCGGCGAAAGACCGGCGTTGCGGGTGCCGCTGACGGATTCCGAGCCGGTGGTGGACGGAAAGCTCGACGAGCCGTGCTGGAAGGATGCGGCAAGAACAGGTTCGCTCGAGGTCACGCGGGGAAAGCCGGCGAAGTCGACCACGGAAGCGTTCATTCTGCGCGACGCCGATCATCTCTATGTCGGAGTCCGCTGCGCAAGAAAGGATACGGCGGAGGGAGAAGTCAAGCCCGGCGAGCCCTCGAAGGAAGTGGAATCCGTCGAGCTGTTCATCGACTCCAATGGCGATCGGAATTCATACTACCTGATCCGGATCACCTCAGAGAATGGTGGAGAAGCCGCCTGTTCTTATAATGAATGCACGCCTCCCTGGGGCGACCGGACGTGGCAACCGCGGTTCAAGTCCGCCGCGGCAAAGGGCGCCGGCGCGTGGGCCGCTGAGTTCGCTCTTCCGCTCGGCATCTTCAACAAGAACAAGACGCTGGCATCCCAGATCGGGTTCAACATCCGCCGGTCCGGCATGCCCGGAGAGGAAACCCATTGCTGGCGGGGCACGCCCGGGAATCCTGGCGAGTGGGGAGTACTGACGGGCAGCCCGGCGCGGGATAGTCTCCCGGGGCCCGACTATTCAACACGCGGCCTCAACAGGTTTTATCATCCCGCGGACAAAGCAGAGAGAGCGTTTCTGGCTGCAGAAGAAGGGCGGACGATACCGCTTGGACCCGGTTCCGCCCACCCCGGAACGACGGGCGAGGTGAAGCTGGAACTGGAGGGGTTCCTGCTGGCGGGCGACCCTCATGCGCGGGGCATCATTTGGGACCTCGCCGTCGACCAAGAGAAGGGAGAACTCTACGTTCTCTCCGATACGCGACCGGTTAGGGGGGTGGCCGAGTTGCGGGTCTTCGACCGGCAGGGCAAGTATTTGCGGACGATCATGCCGCTCAATCCGACCTTGCCCCGTTCGAGCGTGCGGGACCTGTGCCGAAAGACGGCGCGGGAAGGGGGGACGGAGCTGGTCATCCCGAAACTGTTCCAGCCCTGGGGCGAACGATCCATGTATGGCGACTGGTGGCACCACCCTCAGAAGATAGCGCTGGCGCCGGGCGGCGACCTGATCCTGTCGAACATCTTCAGAGGGACCTTATGGAGGATGAAGCCCGACGGAGGGTTGCCCTTGGAGGGATGGACCTCGGCTTACCATGCTGGGCGAAATGAACCGTTCGAAAGCACGGCTTGGACCCAGGAGTTCTGGCATTGTTTCGACCTGAAGAATTACATGCCCTTTCACGCACTTCACTACCCCTATTTCTGCTTTGACCCGGACGGCCTGCTCTACGTTTCGGCGGGGCAGAGTTCCTGGCCCACAAAGCGTTATGCCTACTACTTTGAAGTAGGCGAAAATGAAGTCAACTACCACTGGGAAATAGGCGGAAAAGAGGGACGAGGAACTTATGTTTGGAAGTGTCAAATGCATCCGGGGGTCAAGTTCGAAAGACGCGGTTCTTTGGGGGGTTTCGCCGAGCCGAGCGGGCTGGTCCTCGACGGAAAGCATCTGATCGTGGCGGATGCCGGGAACAACCGCCTGCAGGTGCTCGGGGAAGACGGCCGGCCGGTGGCATCCATAACACACTATCTACACGAAGGGAAAAAAGAACCGCTGAATGGTCCAACCGCCTTGGCGATTGATCACGAGAAAAACCTCTATGTGCTTGTCGGCCCGGAGCCAAGACCCGAGGACCAGCGCGTCGAGCGCACGTTGGCATTGGTGCGGCAGGCCGTGGTCGCCGCGGCGGGTAAACCTCCGCAGTCCCCCAGGAAATTGATCAAGCTCAAGAGCTGGGAGCAGCCCGACCTTCTGGCCGTTTCAGAGCCCGTGCATCCGGACGTACTGCAGATCGCCGTGGACGCCGGAGCATCCCCGCCGCTGGTGTGGGTGGCCAACGGCGCCGGCCCGGGAAGCCTGCTTCAAGTGGCGGGCGACGATCTGGTGGTGAAGGCCAAATGGGTGGACGGCGGCGAGACGCTGTCCTATCCCCGGCAAAGCGGCGACCAGCCCATCCTCAATATCGACCCGCAAACCGGCCACCTCTATGTCGAAGACGATTCCAACTACCGCCTCAAGCAGTACGGGATGGTTTACCGAGTCGACCAGGAGGGCAGCGTGCTCAAGAAGTGGCCGCCCCTATTCTTCGACTCCAGAGATTTGAAGATGACCACGCCTTGGGGGTCGTTGAATTACGAGCGCCATTTCCGTTATCCGGAGGAGCCGCTGTTTATCGATTCCATATTCGGAAAAGACGGCAGGGTTTACCGATGGAAACCGGGGAAGACCGGGGTGGAAATCCTCCGCTTCGACCGCGCGGGGACACCGGACCCTTTCAAGGCTACCGGGACGAATGCTTTGTTCGTCGATCACGCCATGCAGGCAAACTTCTGGCACGACGTCTACCACGGCATGGACGTTGACCGGCAAGGCAACATTTACTATGTGGCCAAAGTGGACGTCGATGCCAAGTTGCGCCCGGTAAGTGCATACGACGCCTTGCGCCGCCAGGTAAACGTATACGACGCGGACGGGAAGCTCCAAGAGAGAGGCCTGCTCGTCCTGGATTGCGTACGAAGCATCCAGGTCGACGACGAAGGAAACTTGTACGCCCTTTACCGTCCCGCCGAGAGGCCGTGGGGGGATTATCTGGCGCTATCGAAGTTTTCCCCGTCCGGGGGCGAACCACTCTGGTCCCGGCGGTGGGAGGGCTGTATAGGATGGGCCCAAGTGGCTAATCCGCCTTGCCATTGCACGACATCGAGGCATCATCAAACGCTGGACGGGAAAGGCTATTTGTATGCCGCCGGTAACTACAGTGTTCAAGTGATTGACTGCAAGACGGGAAAGCTGGTGGGCGAATTCGGAAGCTACGGCAATATGGATTGCCAGGGCAAGGGAAGCAGGTTCCCGCATCCCGAGCTTCCTTTCGGAGCCATATCCGCGCTCTCCGTCTGGAAAGACCGCCTGTTCGTTGTGGATGAGCTGAATCGACGCATCGTCAAGTGTCGTATCATCTACGACAAAAGGGGACATCACTGATATTCGCGCCGGGGGACGAACGGGATAAACTCGGGCGATGCCACGAACCGCCCGATCGATCAAAGCCGGCACGGTGTATCATGTGCTGAACCGAGGGAACGGTCGCATGCGACTGTTTCACAAGGACGAGGACCACGAGGCGTTCGAACGAGTCCTGACCGAAGGCTTGAATCGCTATCCGGGCGACCGGCTGGGCCTCCAATTCACCCTCCGCGCTACCGGCCGGCCGCGGAAGACGCAAAACAATCAGTGATGTCCCCTCTTGTTCCCTTTTCTTCCCCCGCCCCACTATTCTGGAGCCGCTCTCCATTCCGTCGGTGGATATCGGTATTCTCCGTCTAGGCATTCCATCTGGAAAAATGGCTTCGAAACTGTCCCATGAGCATACCCGCTAGAGATGAACTTGCCGTCGATGGAATTGCGATGGCTATCGCTGTAGCGAAACGAACCATCTGTCTCTATTTTGGCGGATGCTCCCTCCGGAGCCCAAGTAACACGGGGTTTTTGCTCGCCCTCATTGCCGATCTCGGTTCGGATTCCCGTGAGCAGTCCTTCAGTCGGGGACACGTCGAAAGACACTTTCAGCCATAGATTATTGCCCGTCGTTATCCCTTTCCAGAGCCCCTGCTTCGGCAGGGGCTCTGTTGTATCCGGTTCCCCCGACTGCTTTTCAACAGTAAATCTGAATTCCCCACGCTCTTCTGTAGCTTTTGGTGATTGGCGTGCCTCGCCTTCACTAATTCCGTCTTTCTTGTCCAACGCATCAGTGATCTCGTCAAGCAGGGCGTCGCTGGGTAGGTTGCCCGACTCGTAATCAACTGGCGGCTCATCATCCGGGTCAATGGGCTCATCATCCGGGTGAAAGATGGTGCAGTTCGGCAAGGCGCGGCGCAGTTTCTCGGCGCCTTCGCGGGTAATCTGGGTACCGTCGACCTTCAAGTGTTGAAGACTCTTCATCCCTTTGAGATGCTCCAGTCCGGCGTCCCCGACATCGGTATCGCTGAGGTCTAACTCTTGAAGGCTCCTCAGCCTTGTGAGATGCTCCAACCCGGCGTCCCCGACGTCGGTATCGCTGAGATCCAACTCTTTAAGGCTCCTCAGCCTTGCTAGATGCTCCAACCCGGCGTCCGTAATCTTGGTGCCCTTAAGATTCAACTCTTGAAGGCTCCTCAGCCCTTTGACGCGCTCCAGTCCGGCGTCGGTGACGTGGATGTGTCTTGAGAAACTGAGTGTCAACCGATCCCATCCATCCTCTTTCGCTTCCTCAACGATCTCATCGATGGCCCTCTGGATTACCTCGTGCATTTCGA
>JBDRTC010000497.1:0-3828 GCA_043824335.1 Planctomycetota bacterium
GCCCGGATCGCCCTTCAAACCGCGATCGACTTCCTCAACGAGCAGGGAATGCCCGAGCTGGTCCGCTTTGTGCTCTTCGACGCGGCTGCGTACGCCGCGTTCGCCGCAGCTTTGAAGGAGGTGACATAGACCGTGAAACGACGCGATTTCTTGAAAACGCTGGCCGCCGGCCTCCCGGGCGAAGGTTGCTCCGACATCCTCTCCAACGGAGTCTATTGGGTGGGTTCGGGCTGAAGAGCGGTCTTGCTACCGTTCCCGCCGGCACGTATGAGACGGGCGAAACCGGCCCATAGACCTGCAAGCACGAACGGCAAACAGAAGCCCGCCATTGACGCCAAGGCGACTCTCTTGTAGGGAAACGATACGATTGGCTCCGTCGGTATTTCCGCTTCCTTGAGCAGCTCAATCGATCCAGGAAGAAGATCATCTGTGCGCAGCATCATTATCTGCGACACGATGAGTTCGAATACCTGCTCTGCTCCTTCGAGATCGGCTCGGGTAAACTCCAATTCCATCACCAGCGAGATCTCCTCCCCACATTCCTTGAGTTCGCTCTCGTAGCGTTCGCGCAACTGCTTCTCCATGAGATGACAACTCTCGAGTTGCGCCCGCATCCTGGCGAGTTCTTCACGGTACTGTTTGGCAAACGCCCATGCCCCTGGGGACTCTGCAAAGGGCCGCCTGGCCATTGCGTCGGGTAGCTCGTCCGGCTCTTTCAAGGGCCGTTCCTCAAGGGCCTTGATCTGGATTTCCAGGAGTGTTCGTTCGTACTCGGTGACGGCGAGACTCTGCCGAAGTTTGCAAAGGGATTCGCTGTTTGCCGGAGGCGGATTATTCTCCACACCCAGGTGAGTGAGGTCGCGGTAGTTCGCACGAAGCCGCTCGACCTCTGCGGCCCGACGGTTCGTCTCCTCTTCCAGCAACTCGATGACTCTTGAGGTCAGTTCCGTCTCCTCGCGATCAAGTGCCGCAAGATAGGCGCCTAAGACGGCGTTGACAATCCGCGCCGCGCGCTCCGGGTCCGCACCCACAAACGAGATCCTGAGAATCTCCGACTCTTTTAGTTGAACCACCCGGATTTCGTTGGCCAACCATTCAATAGGGGGCCGCTCCCCTTCACGTTGTTCGAGCTCCGGCAAGTGTGCGATTTCCGGTTGGCTGACGACGCTGCCCAGAACCGAGGGGCTGCGAATCAGTTCCGCCTGCTCCTCGATACGGCTCTTTGTATCATCAGTCCCCGGAACAATGAGCATAGAAGGGCGTATTCGAAGCCAGGCCGAGGCCTCGTACATCGGTTCCCACCACCAATACGTCCATAGGCCGCTGAGGACCGCCAGCACGACTCCAGCCAGCGTGAGACGCATCCATCGCGGGCGCGTGCAGGGCCTTGGGGATTCTTCGTGCGAAGCATTCGGATCAGTCGGTTGCTGTCGAGACATGGCTGCCACTGCTCCCCGCGGCCTGTCTGCCGCATTGACGCTGATGAGGCTATGCCGAGCCCAAGGGGCCTCGCTACGCGGAGGCCAGGCGTAGGTTATGCATCAGCATATCGCATCACGCCTCGGCGGAACATGACGATGCCTACCGGCGTGTTGTTATGCTGAAGCATAACCTACGGCTGCGGCTGAGTATTGGGCTGAGAATCGGCCGGTCTTGCCTCTTTGGGCTTCATGCGGTCGGGGAGTTGGGATTCGTCCAGGAGCGGGTGGTTCTTGAAGGGGTTGTAGAGGGGGTCGGCGACCAGGACCATCTGCCAGGAGTTGAACGGCTTGGTGCGGTAGTAGGTTTCCACCAGCGTGTAGCGACCGGTCAACAGCAGCGGGAAGAAATCGTCGGGCGGGGGGAAGGCCGCGAGGTACGGCTCGGCGACCGGGCCCAGGGTGGCCGCGATCCCGTCTTCGAGCATGGCGTTGCACCAAACCTTGCCGCCCGGCTCGCGGAGCTTCACGGCCTCGGAGCTGGCGATGTGGTAGCCCACGGCGCCAACGCGCCAATCGAAGGCGTCGACGTACTTGGCCAGCGAGTACCAGCCGCAGTAGAGGGCCGCATCGGGGCAGTCGCCCGGCTGGAAGAGCGCGCCTTCGTTGTTGAGAACGACTTCCAGGTCGGTGTGTTTCCCGAGCCGCTCGGCCAGGTCGCGGAGCGACTGGTCGTACTCGGCGTAGCCCCCCCGTTTCGCCTTTTCCGCCGGAGGGGCCATGCCCCGGGCGTCGAGATAGACCTTGCCGGTGAGGCCCGTCTCTTCGGTGGCGATTGAGGCGTCGATTAGCTTCCGGACCAGCTCGACGCTGGGGGCCGCGAGGCGCGAGACCATCAGCGTCGGCCTTTTGCCGGGCAGGCTGTCGAAGGCGTAGTGGGACACGTTTTGAATCCAGCGGTCCAGCGGATAGTCGGGCCAGAAGAGGAGCGAAAGCTCGCTGTCGAAGCTGGCGTGGGTCTCGTTCTTCTTGAGCAAGGTCCGCTGCTCGTCGATCCACCGGATCGACCCGAGCACGCCGGCGATTTGCTGGAGCACGGCCAGGATTTGGGTGTCTCGGGCGACGCTGCCCGGAAGCGAGGCAAGCGATGCCAGGCCTTGCTGGAGTCCCTGAAGCTTCCCTTTGGCCAGCTCGATTTTCAGGAGGGCCTCGGCCGGCACGCCGGTGAGGTCGCCCCGTTTGGCCACCAGGCCCAGCACCGCGGTTGACCCGCCGCCGGCCGTCAGGATTCGCTCAAAGACAACCGCGGCCTGCTGTTTCTCGGCCGCCGATTCCATGCCCTCCAAACGCTTTTGGAGCGCTTTGGCCGCCTCGTCAAAATCCTTGACAAGCGTTTCGAGCGGCACGTCGGGCTCGTAATCCGGCCGATCGATCGGCTCGGACCCGCGACCCAACGACTCGATCGCCTGCATCACCGTGGCGAATCGGGCGACGTGGCTTTCGCGGGCATCGGCCAGGTGGGCCTTTCGGGCGACGATTGCCCGGGAGTTCGCGTCCTGCCCGCCGATTTTCAGGGGCACGTCCCAGCAGGTGACCAGGCAGCGGATCTTCGCCTTCAGTCCGCTCTCGGCCAGCCAATCGCGGATCGCCGGGCGGAACTCCTCCTCCCACGCGGCGCGGCTGATCGAATCGCCGGCCCGTCCGGGCAGAAGAAAAATGTGCGACTCGGGGATGCCTCGGGCCTTTGCGTAGTACTCGGCCAATTGGCGCGACTCGGGGCTTCGGGCCATGGCGATCACGGCCACCTCCTCCGGCTTCAGCTCGCCGCGCGCCGCTCCGGCCATTCCCAGCACGAGTGCCCAGGACAGCATCGTCATCGCTCTCATTGTTGAACCCTCTGTGCTCGATCCTCGTTGCCGGCGCGCCGTTCTTTGGTGGCGATTCTTCTTGCCGGTCGCGACGGAACGCATGACGCCCACGCTCAGACACTCACTGCCATGTTAAACCTCGACGCTCGATCAGGCAACGAGAAAGGCCGGCAATCCCTACAGGCACCAATTCCTGGGCACACGCTCAGGCGTAGGTTATGCTTCAGCATATCGCATCCTGCCTAGACGCAACACGGCGGTGCCTCGCGGTGTGTTCTTAACGTGAAGGAAAACGGCCGCTGTTATGCTGAAGCATAACCTACCGCTCGGCCGCCCCCTACAAGCCCGAGTGGCGCGCAAGGCGGTCCCAGAGCGTGGGGATCGTCTGTTGGTGGTCGCCGCGGAAGTAGAAGCTGGTTCCCCCGTCGGCCACCGTGCGGATCAGGATGGTCTTCCACGGGCGGTAGTAGTAGAGCGGGTGGGCTTTGGAAGGCGGCCCGGCGGCCCAATCGGACGGCAGCGGCACCAGGTCGAACACGGCC
>JBDRTC010000498.1:0-5891 GCA_043824335.1 Planctomycetota bacterium
CGATCGGGATTCTCAACCCGGCCGAGGGTTATAATTTTCCGCACGGACTGACGAAGGTGACCAGCGATGTCCCCTGGCCCGAGTGCGGCCCGCCGCCCTTGGACCCGCACGAGACCGACGAGTACCACGCCTCCGGCAAATACGGGGCCTACAAGACGCCGTATCCGCTCTCGGAGGAGGATTTTTTGGTGTCGGCCCGCGGCGGCAACCCGGGCGAGCCGCGTACCAGCGGCAACGAGAAGTTTCGTCTTTACCTGATGGACGTCTACGGCAACCGCGAGCTGATCTACCAGGGACATTACAACGTCTGGCACGCCATGCCGGTCGCGCGGCGGCCCGTGCCTCACCCGCAGCCGGATCGGGTCGCCTGGCCGGGCACCGGCAAGGACCGCAAGCCGGCCCAACCGGGAATCCTATTCAGCACCGACGTCTACGAGGGCGTGCCCGACCTGCCCCGCGGCACGGCCAAGTACCTGCGCGTCATCCAGATGGACGCCCGAACCTACTCCACCTGGACCCGCGACGGCCGCTTCTCCGGCCCGGTTGTCTCGGCCATCCAGGACGACGGCGTGAAGCGGATCCTGGGCACCGTGCCCATCCAGCCCGACGGCTCCGTGGCCTGCAAAGTCCCGGCCGGACAAGCCCTCCACTTCCAGCTTCTCGACGAGAACTACCGGGCGCTTCAAACGATGCGTTCGTTTGCCGGCGTGATGCCCGGCGAGCGCCGCGGGTGCGTGGGCTGCCACGAATCGCACAGCGCCACTCCGCCGGGCGGCAGCGGCCTGGCCCTGCGCGAACCCCCGCCCAACTTGACGCCGCCGCCCTGGGGAACGGCGAGCATCAGCTACGAGCGCCTCGTGCAGCCGGTGCTCGACCAATACTGCGGCAAGTGCCACCAGGGCGACGGCGAAGCCCGAAAGGACTACGATCTCACCTTGCGGCCCGGGCGCGGCGTGTTCAAGGAGCCCTACCTGACACTGGTCGGCTATGCCCACTTCGATCGCTCCGTCACCGATCCCGAGAACCCGGGAATCGCGGGGGCTTTGAAGGCGGAGAACTACGCCCAGAGCGACCCGGCAAGCTACAAGACCTTCCGGCCGATGCAGCATCTCTCCTACAACAGCAGGCTGATCGATTTGGCCTCCAGCGGGGAGCACTACGAGGTGAAGGTCGACCCGGTGGGCCTGCGCAAGCTGATCGGCTGGGTCGACGCCAACTGCCCCTACCGCGGCGACGAAGAGATCCGCGCCATCCCCGACCCCGAGTTCGCGGGCATCGACGCCCTACCCATCCGCCCCCGCACCAAAACCGCCCCAAACGTCCCCCGGCCGTGAGGAGCTGGAAAGTCTCGTAGGTTATGCTTCAGCATATCGCCCCTCGGCACGGCCGCCTGACGGAGTAGTCGATATGCTGAAGCATAACCTACGAGACTGAAGCATAACCTACGAGACTGTAGAAAGGCAGGAATACGATGGACCGTCCAGAGAGCCGAGTGAACCGACGCAGTTTTCTCACCACGGCGGCCGCTTCGGCTGCCGGGCCGATGCTGCTGGCCAGTCGCGCTTCGGCGAGCCAAGAGGGGGCCGGCGAGGTTCCGCAAGTCCGGGCCGGCGCGGCCGTGCGGAAGATCACGCCGGAGTTGGGCGTGGACCTGGAAGGCTACTTCATGAAGCTCGGCCCGGTCAAGGCCGTGCACGACGAACTGTACGCCCGCTCGATCGTATTGGACGACGGCACGGAGCGGGTGGCGATCTCGGTTTGCGACATGTGCATCATCCCCGGCGACGTATTCGACCGGGCCAAAGAGATCGTCGAGCAAGAGACCGGGCTTCCCGCCGACCGGATGTTGATGTCGGCCACGCACACGCACGCCGCGCCGCGGGTCGGCGTGGCCACCGGCGAGAAGGACCTTCAGTACGCGGAGTTCCTGGCCAAACAGATTGCCGAGTCGGTGACGGCGGCGATCGACGGCCTTGCCCCGGCGAAGGTCGGCTGGGGGGCGGGCCAAAAACCGGAGTACACCTTCAACCGCCGCTGGTGGATGAAGCCCGGCACGGTCCCCCCCAACCCCTTTGGCGAGACGACCGACCGCGTGCAGTTCAATCCGCCCCGGGGGAGCGAGAACCTGGTGAAGCCGGCCGGGCCGGTCGATCCGGAGGTTGGCGTGCTCTCGGTTCAGCATGCCAACGGGCGTCCGCTGGCCCTGTTGGCCAACTACTCGATCCACTACGTCGGCGGGTTCGTCGGAGGCCACATCAGCGCCGACTACTTCGGCGTGTTTGCCAGGCGGATCGCCGAGCTGCTTGACGCGGAGTCGACGTTCGTGGGCATCATGTCCAACGGCACCAGCGGGAACATCGGCGCGGGGACCGACTTCCGCAAGCGTGGGCCCGGATTCCCCCCCTGGGCCCGCATCGAGGAGTTGGGCGATGCGCTAGCCGAGGAGGTGCTCCGCGTCGTCCGGGAGATCGAGCATCGCTCGGCGGCGTCGATCGCCATGCGCGAAAAGGAGATTGAATTGGGCATTCGTCGGCCGGACGCGAAGCGGCTGGAGTGGGCCCGCGGCGTCCTGGCCGACCCGAAGGCGAAGCATCGACACGGTTGGACCCCGATCTACGCCCGGGAGGCCCTTCTGCTGGCCGAGTACCCCCCGACCGTGCCCGTGAAGCTTCAGGCCCTGCGGATTGGCGAATTGATGATCGGGGCCATTCCCTGCGAAGTGTTCGCCGAGACCGGCCTGGCCCTGAAGGAGGCCAGCCCATTGGAGCACACGTTCGTCATCGAGCTGGCCAACCAGTACCACGGCTACGTGCCCACGCCCGAGCAACACGAGCTTGGCGGTTATGAAACCTGGGACGCCCGGAGCAGTTGCCTGGAGGCCGAGGCCGCCACGAAGATTCGCGCCGGGGTGTTGGACTTGTTCGGCAAGGCGGCCGCCCGGACCTGATCGACGGCACGCAGCTTGATCACAATCTGATTCCCTTCTTGGCAAAGATCGGCCCCAGGAGACGTTGGAGGTTTCCGCCCAGAATCAGTCGCTTGGCTTCCGGGGAGACGTCGGCGCCGTGGACTTTGGCCAACTGCGAGGCGAAGCTGCGGCCGCTCACGTCGCTTCCGTAGATCACGCGCTCGGCGCCCAGTTCGCGGACCGCCATTTCCACCATGCCGGCCACGGCGTCCCCGCCGCCGATGTCGACGGAAACGTTGACCGTGGCGCGGAAGCGTCGAATACCCCACTCCCAATCGCCACCGGTGTGTCCGGCGAGGAACGACGTGTTCGGATGCCGCGCGGCCAACTCGCCCAGATCGTCCGGCGTCGATTCCCCGGGCAGATTCCCTTTCCCTGACAGTTTGAGCCAGGTGTGTTGGAGGATGGGAACCTTCAGTTCCGCAGCCCGCTCGGCGATGGGGTCGAGGCGCCCGTCATTGCACCTCACGGCGACCCAGAGCTTGACGCCCACCATCGGGCCGTCACGCACGCAGCGGTCCATTTCCTTCAGGCTCTCCTCGGTATGCTTGGGGTTGAGATAGACGAAGCCAAACGCCCGGCCCCCGGAGTGCCGGATCGCTTCGAGCAGGACGTCGTTGTCGCGGCGGATTTGCTCCGGCGGCGGGTCGTAGAGCCGCGAGAAGCCCATGAAAAGGATCAGCCTGTCGACGCCCATCCGATCGGCGTACTCGAGCAGCCGGGCCATCTGCACCTGGGGCGTTCCGCCGGCCGCTTGGATATGGCCGTGTGCGTCCCACACCAGTGCCGGCGGTGTTTCCGAAGACGGCTGCTCCGCCGAAAGCGATCGCGCGTTGGAGACCACGGCCAGCGCCGCCGCGTGGGCCGTTCGGGCGAGCATCGCGCGCCGTGTGATCTTGCTGTTGGAGCGTTTCATTTTTCGCCTCCCGTCGTCGAGCCTGTGAGTCTGCAGGGGATCGTGCAGCTCCTTTGGTTCGCATGACCTTCGACGTACAGCTTATCGGAAATCGTGACCTTGGCGTAGCTCCCCTCCCAATGGGTTGCCGCCAGCGCGGAGACACACGCCAGACCGAACGACCACATAATGAAGTCTGTCAGAAGGGGCCGGTTCCGCATCTTTCAGCTCGTCTTTTCTGCACGCATCGTGCCATCCGACGTTTTCCAGGTGACCGCCACCCGGGAGAACGGCGTCCTGCCTGTCCTTGAGGCTCGCATGCCAGATCCTAACTCCAGCCTGAGCACGACGCAACTTCTGCCGGGGAGTCGCGGCGTTGGACGGCCTCTTGCAGCCGCCGCTCGATCGAAGTAGAACTGTGTCGAGGTGGCGCGTGGGTCTCGCTTCGCTCGATCCACCCTACGTTCCGGTCGCTGGAAGACCAAGGGAGCCCAGATGCGTGAACTGGAGAAGGGGTTGGACGTCTCGCTCAAAGGCCCTGAAGCGGCCGAGGCGCTTTCGGTCTTTCGCCGCCAGATGGAGTCATGGGGCCTCGTCATGCCGCCGGCCGAGCCGCTGGTGTTCGATTTCGGCTTGGGGAATTTCGATCACACCGGACACATCGAGTGCTGGATCGCAAACGAGGTCGAGGCCGGGTACTGCGGGAAGTTCATTTTCGTGGTCGACGGCCAGACGTGTCCCACGCATCACCACCGGGAAAAGCACGAGACCTTTTTCCTTGTCAAGGGGCGGGTGCGCATGGTGTACGACGGGACCGAACGGGAGATGGCCGAAGGCGACGTTCTTCCGGTCGACCCGGGCAAGGATCACTGCTTCACCGGCATGGGGCCCGCCCTGCTCCTGGAGGTGAGCAAGCCCTGCCTGATCGACGACAATTACTTCGAGAATCCCGCCATCCCGATCGGGGGAAACTACCGGGGAAGAAACGAGGCATGACGCTCAGGGCCGGAGCAGCCGTAAGGAAGATCACGCCGCTCTCGGCGCCTTCCCCTGTGTGGGGGGGGGGGCAGGATTCTGGAGGTTCCCCCACAACGGTCGGAAATCCTTGTGCTGTTTGTGGGGAACCGTATAATGGGTGACGCGCTTCTATTACCCGGTCCGGGCAAAGGGGCACCCGCGCGCCCAAAGCTCGGTGATGCGTTTTTGGCGGCTCTGAAGAGGCACCAACAATGCCGTCTTTTCAAGTGGTCCTGAAACGTGTGCTCATAGTCGCGGCGGCTCTCCTGAGCGTTTTGCTTCTGTGCTGGTTGCTGTATTGGCTGGTCTTGGGCGGAACCGTCTTCGCGGCCTATGGCTACTATCTGAGAATACTCACCACCGAAGGCGGCATGGATGCTTGGCTTGCACGGGCAATCAGCCTCCTGTTCGCCATACCGCTTTTTCTAGGGCTGCGATTCGTATTCTCGAGAGACAAGAAGCGGCGAACGATAGGCTGCGTGCTAATCCTCGGTATGTGCTTTGCCTTCAACCTCTTCGTGTACGGCTGGACCCGCTCCGGCGTCGCCCTTGAAGAGGGGCAACACTTCGTCCAGGCGACGGGCCAGCCAAAGGTCTGGTACTGTATCTCGGAGTCTGGCCAGTGGGAGCTATTCCCTAAACCCGGCTTCCATCCTAGAACCGGACAGCGGTTGAACCCGATGACGATCGAGGCGAATGAGCTTTACGAAGCCTGGACACACGAGAAGGAAAACGAAGCCGTGCGGCAAAAGGAGTTGGAAGCTCACGAGCGGACCGAAGCCGAAGAACGCCAATTCCGCGAGACACATATCAGCGATCTTGGCATACTCTCCGGGTCTGACTTGGCCAACGTGGTGATTCTGGCGATCAAAACCGAGGACCCGAACACGCAAGTAGACATCTTGCGTGGCCACATCGCTCAACTCGTCGAGAGGCGGGGGAAGGAGCCGATATCCACTCTATTCAAGCCAGCGTTCTATGATAGTGGGCTGTTCGACAGACTGTGGGACG
>JBDRTC010000499.1:0-3832 GCA_043824335.1 Planctomycetota bacterium
ACTGCAAGTGCACGGTATGTGGCGCCACCCGTGATCGGGATCACGACTGGAACGGCTGCACTTGCCGGGTGTGCGGCAAGCGTCGTGACGAAGGCCATGTCTGGGATTATTGCAAGTGTGGGATATGCGGCGTGAACAGGCATGAAGATCATCAGTGGGAAGCGTGCGTCTGCGTGCAGTGCGGCGCGCAGAATCACCAGTGGGATTACTGCAAGTGCTCCATGTGCGGTGCAACCCACGACCAAAACCACGACTGGAACGGCTGCACTTGCCGGGTGTGTGGCAAGCGTCGTGACGAAGGGCATCGCTGGAAGAACAACAAGTGTGTAGTTTGCGGTGTGGCTGAGCAGATCGAGCGGGCCGAGATTCCGGCGACGGTGAATATGAGCGAAGTCGAGATCCAAAGCGTTATGGTCAAGCGCATGTTGGGTCTGTCCCAAAGCGATGAAAAGACCCTGGTTCAGTGTCCGCGCTGCGGGGACAGCCACGACACAGAGTCCAATAGGGTCAGATGCCGCACCTACAGCAGTGTGAAGGTCGCGCTCTTGTCTGACGTAGGCATGGTGAGCATCGTGCGATGTCCTCGTTGTGGGACGACCTACGAGGTGATTCACTAGCGGTGGCGTCACCATTCCAATGGGCCGCATGTCCATTTCGCCGGGGTTGTTTCATCAAAGGACCGGGCCTGTTGAAGAAGTCTGCCGAACGAGGGATCGGCTTCAGGAAGGGCCTGTAACAAATCTTGTGTCACGTGTCCAAAAGGAGGATAAGGGTTTTTTCCGAAGAGTGGTTTTCAGGGGCACAAAAGCTGCCATGTGGGAATTCACGAATTGTACGTTAGCGCGTACCGATAGCTCAACCGCCTTCGGGACAAAAAGACAAAAAAGGGGTCAGAACTATTTTGTGAAACAATTGTCTGCTGGACCGCCGCTTAACTCCCGAAAAATAGTTCTGACCCCTTTTTCACCCGAATAAATGGGGACCGAGAAGTGATAAATGGGCACATGCGATTTTTCCGTCAAACAAAACGCTTTGGCCATGGCCGGTTCCCCTATTGGTGTGGCCGCACGATACCCTTTATCCCTCTTCCCGAGTGGGTGGTCAAGCTCTCGCTTTTCCCTCGGGATGGGGGTGCCGCTTCCGTCACTTACGGGTGGGCACTTACCCTGAGATCCCATGGCAGTTGCCATCGGGTGTTGAGGTGGATGCACTGAGGTCAGCGGGTGAGTGCCTTGGGGTCCCAGGGTAGGTGCGCATGCGGTAGGCCCCGGGAAAAACGAGGGGTGACCGGAGACGATCGGCGTAAGTCTCACATAGAAAAGCACTTACAATTTCTCCCCAATCCTGCATTTTCCGTCCAACAAAAGAGGTCGACGTAAAGTATTTGGCTGACGTTGTTTACGGCGAGTTGTCGGCGTCCGGCCGGAGAACTTGAACGGCCCTGTTCGGCGGTTCTCGGGCTCACTTTTGTCCGCGCAACCTCTTTGATGATAACAGGTTGAAATCGGGCCTCAAGACCAATTCTGGCCACGCCTCGGGTTGCGCGCTTTATTCCGCCGGGCGCCATTGATTTGCGCGAGGCAGGGCGGCCAAATCGCGACGTGAGAACCAGGCTTTGTCGGAAAACGCGTTCGTGTGTTACTGCCAGGGTGCCACCCTTGTGACTCTTTCCACATGAACCGTTGTTTTGCAGCCCCTCAAGATTAAGGTTCTTCGGTCGCTGCAGCGGACTCACACCATTGCCGCCAAACTCCGCGAACCGCTTCCATGAACGCGGCCGCGACACGGGGGCCGTCGCACAGGGGGGAAGTTGCGAGGCGGTTCCTGAGGGTTGCTCGCAGCTTGGCCAGACGGGGCCCCCGCGGGCGAGTTCGCCGTCGATTACCTTCGCGGTGGGAAGGAGTAAGTGCACCGGGGCTTTTGGAGAACTCAAGAACTTACGCTCAGTATCGCGAGACGATGATCGCCGCGTTCTGGCCTCCGAAGCCGAAACTGGTGCTCAAGACGTGCCGGCAGTCGACTTCCCGGGCGGTGTTGGGGACGCAGTCGAGATCGCAGTCGGGATCGGGCGTTTCGTAGTTGATCGTGGGGTGGACCACGCCGTCGCGGATCGACAACAGACAGACGATCACGTCGATTGCCCCGCAGCCGGTCGTCAGGTGCCCGATCATGCTCTTGGTGCTGGAGAGCGGGATCTGGTACGCCCGTTGGCCAAACACTTTCTTGAGGCCCAGGGTCTCGACCCGGTCGTTTTCGACGGTGCCGGTGCCGTGGGCGTTGATGTAGTCGATCTGGTCGACGTTCAGCCGGGTCTCGTCGAGCGCCTGCGCGACACAGTCCGAGATGCCCCGTCCTTCGGGATGGGAATCGGTGATGCGGAAGGCGTTCTGGGCGGAGCCGTAGCCGGTCAACTCGCCCCAAATCTCCGCCCCGCGCCGCCGGGCGTGCCCCAACTCTTCCAGCACGACGACCCCCGCCCCCTCGCCCATCACGAAGCCGTCGCGGTTCAGGTCGAAGGGCCGGGCGGCCTTCTGGTCGTTGCGCGTGCTCAAGACCGACAGCCGGTGGAAACCGGTCAGGCCAAAGGGATGGATCATGCTGTGCGCCCCGCCCGCGAGCATCAGGTCGGCCTCGCCGCGGCGGATCGACTCGGCTGCAATCCCCGTTGCGTGGCTGCTCGACACACAGGCGGCCGTGTAGTTGACATTGGGGCCCTGGGCGTCGAACATGCCGGCCAGGTAGGAAGCCGGCAGATTGGGCTCCCAGGGGACTTCGCCGTTGAGGAACCCGTTCGTGAGCGACTTGTTGAGGAACGTCTCGGTTTCAAAGTGTCCGCCCTTTACGGCGGCGGCCATCAGACGGCCAAACCGGTCGAAATTTGGGTAGGTTTCGCCGCAGCCGAGAGAAACGCCGAAGCGGAGGGGATCGAAGCGGGCGTCCTCCAGGCCGGCACTCCGAAAGGCCTTCGTGGCGGCCGCGGCGGCGAAAACGGTCTGCCGTGGCTCGTTTTCCCAGCGATCGGGGTCCTCGCCCACGTCGGAAATGTCCCAATCGCGGACCTCGGCGGCGATGCGGACCGGGAAGCTGCTAGCGTCGAACAAGGTGATCGGTCCGACCGCGGAGTGGCCTTCAACGAGGCGACGCCAGACCGTCTCCACGTCCGCTCCCAGCGGAGTGACCCATCCGAGGCCGGTGACCACAACGCGTCGCCTCATCCACGTGACTCCTGGCCGGATCCTCTCAGTCGCCGTTTGCCGAGGTCATGGCGAAATCTGGAAAGTCTGCGCGTAACGGGTAAGTTTCCCTCCCCCTCTCTGATTCTATCGGCGCTCGGCCGGATTGTAACGGAGAAAATACAGATAGGCTGGGTAGTCTTCGTGTACTTTACGGCCTGTTTGCGCGTCATGCTCTCTATTTGAGGGCAAGTGTTGCCACTAAAGGGCCGGTGGTATCTGACCCTATATGGGGATTAGCGGGGGCGCCAGGAGTTTTTCGCAGCATTTTCTTGACATTGAACATTACCCACGCTTCCCACTCTTTCCAGGCAACCACGTCCGGCACTCGTAGTCGGGAGCCGCAGGCGGACATGCCGTATAATCTCTCACGGGAAATCGGCCCTCGCCAACCATGCGGAGAGACTCCATGGTCGACTTCAAGTACCTGTACAAGGGGCTTTGCGGGCTCGCTCACCACTGAGGTGGCGCCGAACTGACGGACACTCCAAGTGCTTATTCTAGCCGTTATACTGAGGAGCAAAGGAGTGTTCCATGGCGAAGAAAGCGAGTCGCGGGAAGGGTCGTACTGGGCGTCGTGTTTACGATGACGAGTTGAA
>JBDRTC010000500.1:0-3632 GCA_043824335.1 Planctomycetota bacterium
GGCCAACACCTCGGCAATCAACCGGCCCAGCCCCCGGCCCGCCCCGGTCACCAGAGCCACCTGGCCGCCGAGATCGGCCGAAAGGCGACGCTTGCTCTTATCAGTCATGACTCTACACTTCCACGCACTGGCAAGGGATCTTTCGGTCGATTCGACGCAACAGTCCCCGGAGCACCCTTCCGGGACCCACTTCATAGAACGAGTCGAAGCCCTCGGCGATCAAGTGGCGCATCGACTCCTCCCAGCGCACCCGATGAAGGACCTGCCGGATGAGCAGTTGGCGAATCTCCTCCGGGTCGTCGTGCGGGCGGGCGTCGACGTTGGAAATCACGGGGATTTTCGGCCTGTTCATCGGCACGCCGGCCAGCGCCTCGGCAAGCCGCTCGTCGGCGGGCCGCATGATCTCGGTGTGAAACGCCCCGGCCACGGCCAGGGGCACCGCCTTCATCGCTCCCATCGACGGGGCCAGTTCCGCCGCCCGCTCGCAGGCCGCGTTGGAGCCGGAAATCGCGATGTTTCCCGGGCAGAGGAGGTTGGCGATCTCCAGCACGTCGTCGCCGCGGGCCTGGTCGCAGAGGGCCTCGACTTCCACCCGCTCCAGCCCGAGGATGCTCACCATGCCGCTGGGGGTCGCGTCGGCGGCCTCCTGCATGGCGGCCCCGCGCTGCTGCACCAGGGTGAGTCCGGCCTCGAACTCGATCACGCCGGCGACGACCATGGCCGTATACTCGCCCAGGCTCAATCCGGCCGCCGCTTCGCAGGAGAGGACTACGTCGGGCGACTCGTTTCTAAGCGACTCCAGGGCGGCCAGGCTGGTCACGAACAGCGCCGGCTGGCTGGCGACCGTCGAGTCCAACTCTTCGGCCGGACCCTCGAAGCAAAGGGTCGCCAAGTCGTACCCGAGGATCTCGGCCGCGCGATCGTAAAGACGCCGCACGCCGGGCAACGACTCGGCCAGCCGTTTGCCCATGCCGACGAACTGGGCTCCCTGTCCGGGAAACAGAAACGCGATCCTGCTCAAGGTGCCTCGACCCCCACGACTCCGTTTCGATTGCGTTGACTTCCTTGAGTCGCCAACCTTAGTCGCGCCCCAAACGGGACTTGCCGGAGGAACCCTCGGTCACCTTGCGGCCCAGGTAGTCTCCGCAATTTGGGCAGACCACGTGCGACGGCACCGCCGTGCTGCACTCCGGGCAGGTGTGCAGTTGCTTCGGCTTCTTGGCATCGTGCGCCCGACGGGTTCCGGTTCGGGCGTTGCTGTGTTTGCGCTTTGGAACGGCCATGGTATCACTCGATTCCTGGGATGAGCTTACTCACCCCTTTCGAGACGAGCAACTCCGGAAGATCGCAAGCCGATTAGTTTAGGCGCCCCGGAATGACGTGTCAACCGATCTCACAATGGGGCATAAAGCACCCCTCCGAAGAGCTGTCCCCGGACAGTGCGGCACCTGAACGAACGCCCTGCCGCCCATCGCGTCAGCTCGATCGGGTCCCACCGCTGGTGATCCTTCAACTTCGTTCTTGGCGGTAGGGTGGCACTGGCTGCTTGCCTGCCAGTGTCCGCCTTAGGCCGGCCCCCGCGGAATGCACTGTCTGACAAGCAGCCAGTGCCACCCACAAACGCGAGTGGGCCTGACCACTAGCGGGGTTTACGGCCGCAACCCATCACGGCTTCTTCCAGGTCCCCGTACGTCGGGAATCGGACGTTCAACCCGTGCACGCGAAGCACCCGTTGGTTGAATGCCGAGAGGCCACACAGCCGCAACACGCCGTCATGCTCGCGGACCCGCTTGTCCAACAACACCAGTTGCCCGAGCAAATGGCTGTCGAGCAGGTTGATTTCGTCCAGTTCGAGCACCAGCCGATAGACGAAATGCCGCTCGAGCAAAGACCACAACTCGTCGGCCAACGGGGGAGTGTCGCAAGCGTTGACGTCCGCGCTGCGCAACTTTGCCAGGAGCCAGCCGGGACCGCGATCCACGTCCAACTCCCATCCCGGGGCGATTGCCAGCATTGCTTGACTCCTTCCTTGGCAGCCATCGCCATCTCAGAGAAGACCGACCTCAACCCCATTATGATAAGTCAGCCGCCGATCACTGCAACCCCTCCCGGCTTAGAAAAACCAGAAACACGCCCTTGCCCCTGTAGTGCGTCTTCCATTGCCGCGAACGCTTGATGGATCGCTTGTTTGGCAAACTTCCCTACACCGCGCATTCTGTGAAATCTACTCAGCTTTGCGCCTCGGACGATCAAATGGATACTCGGGGTAACAGACGACCGATCCATTCCATCTTGTACGTTTGTCTCACCGCTCTGGTTTCCAGGAATCCGAGGCTGGGCCGCGGCGGCGGAATGCGGTCGCGACTGGACCAGACGACCACGTGAAACTACAACAGGTAGGAAAACCGGTCTTGTCCCCAAGGAGACTTCCCATGCGTGCAGTGGCAGTGATGGAGCCCGGCAGGGTCGAGCTGGTCGAGTTGCCCGAGCCGACCCCCGGCCCCTACCAGGCGCGAGTGAAGACCGACGTGGCTTGCCTCTGCAACGCCACCGACGGCAAGCTGGTCACCGGGCACTTCCCCGGCGTCGATCAATATCCGCTGGTGCTCGGCCATGAGTCGACCGGCATCGTCGACGCGGTGGGCGAGAAGGTCCGCAACTTCAAGCCGGGCGATCGGGCCGTCGGCGGGCTCTTGTTCGACTTCGGCGACCCGAAGTATGCAAGCGGCTGGGGCGGGTTCTGCGAGTACACGCTGGCCAACGACCACGACGCCATGGTCGCCGACGGCGTGGCCGACGCCGAGCACGGCTGGATCGAGGTCTACGAGATTCAGCGACCCGTGGCAGCCGACATTCCCGTGGAAGACGCCCTCATGCTCTGCACTTGGCGAGAGGTGTACGGCGGCTTCGGCGATTTCAACCTCCAGCCGGGCGACGACATCCTGGTCTTCGGGGCCGGACCGGTGGGCTTGAGCTTTGTCAAGTTTGGCAAGCTTCTTGGGCTGGAGTACGTCGGCATGGTCGACCCGCACGAGCACAAGCGACAGAAGGCGCTCTCGATGGGCGCCGATGCCGTTTTCGCCCCCGATTCCCCTGAGCTGGAGAAACTCACGGAATCTCGCAAGAAGCCGCTGGACGCGGTAATCGACGCGGTCGGCGATCCGGCGATCACCAACGCGGCGCTTCCGTGGATCAAGCTGGGCGGCTCGATCGGCATCTACGGCGTGATCGCCGACGACGTGATGACGCTCCAAAAGGGCAAAGGGCCGTACAACTTCAACCTCTACGTGCACCAGTGGCCCACCCGGCACCGGGAAAAGGCCGCCCAGGAGCCGCTTTGCGAGTGGATTCGTCAGGGCAGAATCTCCTCGGCCGAGTACATCACCCACGACTTCCCGGTCGAGCAGGTGGGCGAGGCCCTGGCGGCCGTGCGACGCGGCGAAGTCATCAAGGCGATCCTGCGGTACTGAGGATTGCAAATTGCAGATTGAAAAATGCCTGACCGTCACGGATTTTGGGGAGGGCAATTGCTCCTGACAAAGTTTACGAAAAAGGCCATGATCCACCAAAGGCATTTTGTTCACAAGGAGGTGGATCATGGCCGAAGGATCGGCTCTCGCGTTGTGTCGAGG
>JBDRTC010000501.1:0-17574 GCA_043824335.1 Planctomycetota bacterium
CGGCCATCCGGGTGAGTCCCGACGATGAAAGCTCCGACGACGGAAGGCAAGAGTTGAGCTGATTTCTGTGACGACATCGCATCCTGCCTGCCCCCAGCAGAAGGCCCCGTCGGCCCCACTCACCCACCGACACCATGCGGCGGCCGGTGACTGTGAGCCATCGACGGATGTTGGACCCTGGGCCGGGAAATACGTTCGAGGCTTTGTACTTGGAACCAAGTCAGGATAGCAGCCCGGGCATACAGCGTTCAGTTGTATGACGAATCCATCATCAGAGGAACCGTATGCACTAATGTGTGCACGTACGGATCTGAGGGAGGCCTGGGTGGGCCACCACCCAGGCCGACCCGGCCCTACGCGCTTTGGCAACTTGCGTTTCGTCGCGGAGGACCGGGCCGTCACCGTCCATTAGAGAGAATTGCCCGTTTTGACACTCAAAACTGGCCCGCCGCCGCAGGAACATATCAAGACGTGCCTCGCCAATCGGGTTGGGGGAGTTGGTTCGGATTTCCAACGGGCCGCCCCCCCCGGTGGGGGCACAACTAGATCTAGCCACTTGGCAAATATCCAATCAGGTCGACGTCGCGATCATGTAGGGACAGTGGCAGACTCCGCACCGGCAACTCCCGTGTAATCCTCTCGAATTAGCCCGCCACCTCACGGCCATCGTTGTCGCGAACTGTTCGGTCAGCATCCTGGGCGGCCAGGCGTTCGGGCATTTGCCGCTGTCGACCTCGCCCAATAAACAGGCCACCCACAAAGCACGCAGCCGCAACGCAGGCCACAAACCAGACGCCGCTCGCGTTGCCTTGCCCAGCAGGTACGGGCTGACCAAGTGGGCCTGCGTGCTGAGGGCCCGGGATGCTGTTGGCGATTTCCGTCCGTTCTCCGGTCCATTGGTCGATGCGGTAGAGCCTCTCGTAACGAATATGACTCGTACTGTAAGCCACCGTGTGGTAATGCTTTTCTTCCCAAGCTCACCGGAGGAAACACCAAGTGATCGTTCGGGGCGGCCGAAATGCCATCGGCGGCCGCCCCGCAGCGCCAGATCAATACACCAGATTGCGGAAGTGCCTGACCGTGTGGAAGGTAATCACGTTGGAGTTGTGGGCGTTCTTGGCTGCGGCGTCGGCGGTACGCATGAGAATGTGAAGGTCGTCGCCATCGATGACCATGTTGCCCCCGTGGCGGGACTGGCCCACGTCGTCCACTGCGGCCACCAGGCCGGCGAAGCACCAGTCGATGCAGTTCTTCGAGAAGTGCAGGGCCAGCCGGTGTCGCTCCTGGTTGGGCATGCCGTATCGCTTCGGCTCCAGTCGCTCCACGCGCCGCATCGAATCGGTAGCCTGCGAGGAGATCATCCAGAACAGCCGCGATGGTTCGTCATACGCAATGTGAAAGGAGACCTGGCCGCCGGGCAACGGAACGTACAGCATCGGTTTGCCGGACGGCGCCTCTTGGAGACTGACGGTGATCCTGCTTCCGTCTTCCGACTCGACCGCTTTGGCAAGACAGGCCAGGTTGGTGCATCCGGTGACCGCCCGCGACAAAAGATGAAAGGTGCGACCATTCGGATCAAACCAGATGTTGTC
The DNA here is from genome assembly GCA_043824335.1 of Planctomycetota bacterium. GTDB lineage: Bacteria > Planctomycetota > Planctomycetia > Pirellulales > Thermoguttaceae > JBDRTC01. Next base: position 1,593 of record JBDRTC010000501.1, read on the forward strand.
CGGATCCGTAATCTGAACCAGATTTGTTTCACCCCAGCCGATCGGGGCCATGCCTCGATAGGAGGTCGCATGTTCGTATCGACCGGGCGAATAGAAAGGCACTCCCAGAAGATTCGGCTCGCCCTCCTGCTCGATAACATCTTGAAAGCTCAGCGTGTTGGAGAATGTCCATGCGTCGGGCTTGGTTAGGTCGTCCGACGTTCGGGCCGACAGGACGACCGGCGCGAAGACGTGCGTGGGGAATCCGTGATCGATGGGCTCCATGATCTGTTCCATCACGAAGTAGATGCGTCCGTTCGCAAACACGGCGCTGCCCGGATGGCTGTACCACAGTTTTCCCGTGGTCCGCTTCACCGGGGGCGTCCATGTTGTGCCTTGGTCATCGGAGCGGATGATGGTCAGGTCGTGGCGGCCCCCGATGACGTAGACGGAGGAACCGGCCGCGAAAGGAAAGCAGTCGATCATCGGCACGTCGGCGCGATGTGTCCACTTGCGCCCTCGATCGTCGCTGGTATGGACCTTGACGGTCCACTCGCGTTGCTTCTTGAGATCGTTGCCCGCATGGAGCATGCAGCCGATCAGCCGTCCGCCGGGCAGGCGAGCCAAGGCAGGGCAGTATCCGATCTCGTGCGCTGGATCCGAGGTCTTCCATAACACGGTGTAGTCGTTGGCCAACGGCTCGCAAAGCCGGGAAAGCGGTTTCGGGCTTTCCGCCGCCGCGGGTGTTCCGGAGGCGGCCGTCGCGCCGGCGACCACGCCCGCGGACTGCATGAAGAAGTTACGTCGGTCCATTTGGCTTTTTCCTCATTTCTTGGTGTGATACTTCGTTTGTTCAATCCAGAGGCCTTGGTAGCCGTTCGGGATCACGAGTGCTCCGTTGTGGAGAAGAAGTCTCCCGGGGTTGCCGGGCACGTTGAAGTGCTCGACAAGCACCGGCTTGTCAATGTTCGAAATGTCGACGGCACTAATGTCGCCCAAGCGGCGGTCGGAGACGTACAGTCGATTGCCCGCGACGACAGGTTTGCCTCGCAAGCCGGGTTTCTGGATTCGACGGACAACCAGTTCCGATGGCTGGCGCTGTTCGTTCGGAGCCAGCAACAATAGACCGTTTCCGTACGTGACAAGGCGTTGGTCACCGAAGGGGACCGTGCCTGCTCCGCCGAGCCTATGTGCGTATTGGAGTCCACTGAACCCCGGTCGGGCCTCGCCGTAGAGGTCGTACCAGCGAAGGCCACCGAGTTGGTAGACGACGCACACTTGCCGCCGGTCGATCAGATCCTCGCCCAGGTGGTAGACGAAGCCGTGGTCCGTGTCGCGAAAGACGCGATTGGGCTCAGCGGAGTTGGAGACGTCGACGACGTCGAGCGTGGACATCCCCACTTGCACCACCGCATACTTACCGGGAGCGGGAACGACGACGCCCTTGACGATTTGGCCTGGCGGCGCGTAGCGGCCCACGGATGACAAGGCGCTGCCGCCCGTGTGACGCCAGATCGACAACCCGCCGCTCTCTTCTGCCACGTACACGTGGTCGCCGAGCGTTTTGACTTCCATGGCGAATCCCTGGGTGGGATAGCGGCCCAGTTCCACGGGCTCGGGCGACAGCCGAACGACGCAAATACCGGCGCTTCCGGCGGCGTGTCCGGTTCTCGCTGGCAAGGTGTGGCGAGCCCCGACGCAGCGATGACGTGTAGATCGGTCCAACCGCCGGCCACGTAGACGAATCCATCAGCCAGCGCCAGACCGCCCACAAAAGCGGGAAGCGGACCCGTCCCCATGTATTTCGCCATCCGAACATTGGCATGGCCCAACTGCCGGTGAGCGACAAACGATGGCCTTTTGGGGTCCGAGACGTTGACCACGAACAGGCCGTTGTGGGTATCGTGGACGAACGCGTAGTCTCCGGCACTCTTGACGCCCCACATGTCGTTGCCGATGCGGTAGAACGGCGGTGTCTTGATACGCGAGACGAATGCGGGATGCGCGGGGTCGGTGATGCGGAAGATCTCCAGGCCGTGCCCGCACCCGTATCCCGGCTCGCCCTCTGCGGGGTACGCCTTTCTGCGAACGCGCGAATGGTGGCCGGTAGCGACGTAGACGAAGCCGTTGCGGACTTCGACGGACTGCGCTTCGCCCGTACGCGTCGTACTGAGATGCCGAGGCTTCTGGGGATCCGAGACATCAACGAGTTCGACGCCATGCAGCCGGCAGGCCACGAACATCACATCTCCGGAGACGTCGATCCCCGTGGCGATCTCGATCGGATCGTAGTGGCACAGCAACCGCGGTTTCTGAGGGTCCATGACGTCGACGATAAAGACGCCGTCTTCGCGCGAGGTGATGTAGGCGACCTGGTTTTCGACCTCGATCTGGCGAGTCGCGCCGAGCCCATCGAGCATTCCCAGCGGCTTGGGCTCCGCCGGCGCGGAGATGTCAAACACGTGTAGCTTGCCTTGGCCAATACTGTAAAGTGTCTGGCCCACAACGCGAGCGGCCATAGTGGGCCCGACACCCATGTTCTTGACGATCGGCAGTTCCTTACCATAGACATCTACCGGGTGGCCGATCTTTGGTCGAGCACCCTCGGCTGAGAGTTCTTTCTCGGCGGTGAGCGCGACACCGCATGTGCCGATCGTGCCCAACACGAGAGCGACGACAACCTCAGCGTGTTTCTTTAGGATGTGATGTCTCCTCGAACGCAGGGATGGTGTCCACGGAATACCCCCAGGTTTCTTTGTATGCGGAAGTTGGGTTGGTCGACCAAAGTGCGAACAGAAACGCATTCTTGAGCGTGATATTGAGTACAATTGGGCCGTTGACGCCATTGAGGCTGCCGGTTTCCCAATCAACGACGGTGTCCAGACTGTCGCATCTGATCGCTTTCGACTTAGCAATTTGGTTTCCCATCTTGTCCAAGACTTCAACGACGATTTCGCCGAAATCGGACTTCGCGTTGATGTGCAGGTCGTTGCCACGCAACTGAAGGGGCTTGGTGCGGATCTCTCCGCCGTCATACGACGCGCCGACCGATACGAAACGGTCGCGCGGCATCGTAGCAAATCCGACACCGCCTCCGTGAGGCCCCTTGTCATCACCCTTGTAAGGGTTGTGTCGCGTCGTTTGGCAACCGAAGTAGACGCGCAGTTCATCGCCCACGGCAATCGGCGGGTTGTTGGCCAACGATATATTGAACCGGTCCCAAGTACCGATTGGTCCCAGGGGCAAGAAAGTCTCGCGGTTGCCGACTCGCGTGAAGCGGTAGCTGTCGTGGCTGACTGCCAACTGAACGTCCAGCGTGCATGCGTCCGGTCGATTGTGAAACACCTGCACCATCCCGATGTAGACGCTTTCGTACGGAAAGACCTTCATCGAGTAGATCTCGTCGCCGGGCAGGTCCTCGGTGTCCGCCGCCATGATCACGGGGGATTCCCGTGGTTCGGTGATGTTCCATTTCAGGAAGTCGGACGATTCGACCCGGGCAACGCAGCGTCCTCCGTGATGATGTCGTGGCCCTTTGTCGTCGTACCAAGTCCGCTCGGTCGGTAGAACAAGGTGCGTCCGTCCGTAGAGGACATACTTGTTTCGAACTGGATCAAGCATCCAATGGCAAGGGAGACCATGATTCGGCCCTTCACGGAACTGCCGGCCACTCGGGCGAAACGTTAAATCAAAAGCTTCGCGGGCCTCGCCCTCACCTTGATGACATTTGCCGCAGTACTTGTCGAGCACGGGCTGCACGTGCCGCTCGTAGCTGATCCCCGTCGTGCCCCACGGCGGCGGCGTCAGAGTGGCGGGCGGATCTCGCAATGCTAGGCCTTTCCCCGCAGGGGTCGTACTGTGCATCTCGTGACAGCCGACGCACCCGCGGTGCTCGCCGGGCATCACGCCGGTGAAGCTGCGCATCGTGTGGAGCGCCCGATACTTCTCGTCCAACAACTGAAAGTGCAGCGCCTTGCCGGCCGGAACTTTGAAGTAGACCGAACCGTCTTCGCGAACCTTGGCCGTGCCGAGCACTCGTTTCACGCCGTCGTCCTGCACTACCGAGACGACCGGGCCGGAGAAGCGTCCGTCCCGTGTCCAACTGGTGTAGGTTCTCGAATCCAATTGTAGAACACGCACGTATTTCACCAACTCCCGCGGTAAACCCGATACGCCCTCGCAGACATCGGCACTGTAAAGCGTACCCATCTCTGGTGGCTTGCGATCGGGCCCCGTGCCTGGCCACGCCACGCGGTCCGGAGTCTTGGGAGGAACCTTGCGGGGGCGAACCGGCATGGCATACCAGACGTTGTAGCGTCCCCGATAGATCAGTTCGCGGTTGCCATGCACATCCATCAGATAGAGCTGGAAATGTCCGGGGCCGTCGCGCGACGGCACCTTGCCGATGCGTGCCGAGACAAGAAAGTCTTCTTCGAAAAGAGGATAGGGCGACTTGTACGCAGTCAGCGCACCGCTGCGATGATAGTCCTCGGCTTCCATCGGATCGACCGGTGGCTTGGGCACCTCGGGGCACGGCACGTCGGCAGTCACTTTGGCCAGCCCGGCGGGGAAATTGAATCCTTTCAGCGGGTCAATGATCCCGATCGATCCAGCGAACCAATCGTGATGGCAGGTGCCGGTGAACATGACACGGTGGCTGCCGGGGATTGCCCGCGGTTCGGCCAAGGGGTCAGGCCAGACGCTCTGGTTGCCCCAGAAGGTGACGGTTCCCGTGCCGTCCGGGTTCGTTGCCCAGAGGCTCTGCATCCGCCAGATCGGTTTGTCGGTGTACTCCCAACGCGAGTAGATGACACGCCCGTCGTGAAGCAGCGACGGCAGCCAGTCGGGTTCACTGCCCTGGCTGACCAGGTAGACGTTCCGGCCGTCGGAATCGCAACGGGCGAGGATGTACGAGTAACTGTAGCCCGAACATCGCACGTAGGTGTTGCAGCGCGTGGTCGTGAACATGATGTGGCCGTCGGGCAAGTAGATGGGGTCCAGATCGTCGTAGTCGCTGAAGGTGAGCTGTCGGTGCCCGGTTCCGTCAATGTTGATCTCGTGAAGGTGAAAACTCTTCTCGTCAGCCGCCTTGTAGCAGAAAAGAACCCGCTGGCCGTCGAATGAGACGTCAGGGCGCCAGAAGCTGCCCGGCTTGCCAGCCGCCAGTTTGCGCACGCGGCCGCCGGGATGGAGTCCGTCCAATGCCAATAGCCGCCCGCCGGGAAGGGCCAGCATGCCGTTGCGATGACGGCATTGGTGCTCCCAGCCCAGCAGTCTCGAACTCGTTCGTATTGCGTCGCACGCCGCACAACTCCATTTCACACACGTAGGTTGTGTCTGGGCGCTCTGATAAGCTCATCTCGCCTCCGGAGGCGACGAGTCCCTCGGAATCCGCACCAACAACGGAAGGGGATAACGTGTTGCGCATCGAGGCGTAGCGTAGTAGTTGCCTGGCGTCGGAGCTTTCATCGTCGGGACCGGGAGGCCTTCGGCCATCCGGGTGAGTCCCGACGATGAAAGCTCCGACGACGGAAGGCAAGAGTTGATCTGATTTCCGTGACGACATCGCATCCTGCCTGCCGCCAGCAGAAGCCCCCGTCGGCCCCAGTCACCCACCGACACCATGCGGCGGCCGGTGACTGTGAACCATCGACGGATGGCCGCTCAACGGAAGCCTTTGCCAAGCTGGGGAAGAATGTGGTACGTCTCGGAGATGTTGCAATCATTCGTGGGTATCATCAGCCGACGCGAGCTTGAATCGTTCTATTTGGAGCACGAGCACACGGCTCGCTTTCTCCAGCGACGTGCCGCTCGTCGACCGCATCGGGAAATGCTGTGTTTCTGGGCAGTTATCTTTGACGAGGGTGCAGTCCAAGTGAGAAGTGAACTCGTGGCCGGCTGTCCCCGCAACGCACTTCTCGTCCTGCAAACCCTTGCCAGAGAAATGGGATCCTACGTGCCCGATGAATCGTCTCTTGTCGATCCATTCCTCGGATGCCATGGATAGCACCCCGTAAAGACTGCCTTTTCGCGACACTCCGCCCCCGCCGGCGCGTGGATCTACTTCGCCTATTTGAGAAGCGCACAAAAACTGCGCATCACACGTGACTATTTCCAACCAGTGTGGTAGGTATTCTCGTGAGCGATGCAATTCGTTCGTTGTTCTTTCGAGTTGCCTTCTCTTTGGGTAGTTTCTCTATCACTCGCCGCTCGTAAGCACGCATGAAGTAGTCAGGCCGAGTTCGACGCACCACCAGTGTGCCGCCCTCCACCTTAATGCTCCCGTCGTGCTTGTTGTCCACCTGGATGACCCAGTGCTGGGCGTCTGCGCTGAAATCCCCGTTTCTGAGGAGATTCTCAGCGACTGCGGTTCCCCCGTGGGCCATCGCGAGGGAGAGGGCGAGCAGTTGACGGACAAACCTCAGGCGCGCTCTCATTGCCGGTCCTCCGGGGTGTTGATCCATGCTACTGAAGAATCGCAACCACATCGTTCTTGACAAACCCGGGAACGTCGCCCACTGCCCACACCTGCCGGGGGCCGCGTCCGAAGAGGGCATCCACGTGCCGCTTTCCCGTGAGCACCGGTGCCCACGTCCGGCCGGTGTCGGGAGTGTGATAGAGGGCCACACCCATTCGCGGAACTCCCTGGTCCTGCACAAAACCGTTCGCCACGGCGGCAAAGCCGCGGCCGCGTTGATCGAACCAAAGCGCGGTCACTCCTTGATCGGTGTGGACGTCGCGGTGCGCCCACGTCTTGCCGCCATCGGTCGTGAACAGGATCTGGCCTGCGGACATGCCGATCCAACCGGTCCGGCTGGTCGCGAAAAACGGCCGGTAGCGCCAGTATCCGTCGGGCAGGTCGTCAGGCAGATCCAACTGGCTCCACGTCGTTCCGCCGTCGATGCTTGTCACGAGCCGGGGCTGGCGTTGATAACTGCCGAGAACATAGACGGTGAAACCTCCCTCGGTCGGTACGTCGGCCGGGATCGCGAGGCGTCCCATGTCCGCCAGGAGATTGGAGAAAGCGAGCTTGCGCCACGTCTTCCCTCCGTCGTCGCTGTGAAACGCGGGAGCCGCGTTTCCGAGGACCCACCGTTGGCTGCCCCGACAATACAGGTCGCGGTATCCGTTCAGTTGGTCCGTCAGCTCCTCGCGCCACGTGTTGCCTCCGTCGACGCTGTGCAGCAGCCAAGCGTTCCCGGCCCCTCCTGGATGCTTGCCCTTCAGCAACCACACGTCTTCGGGGCCCGCCATCTCGACGTGGTAGTATCCCTCGCCACGGCCCGGCCTGGGCTGCACGCGGCGCCAAGTGAGTCCGCCGTCTGCGGTCTTGAAGGCGCCCGCCACACCACACGTCCAGCCAATATCGCGGTTCCAGAAACAGACATCGAGCAGGCGGTATCGGACGTCGCCCTGGCCAAACATGCCGCCGCTGCCGCCAGTGTCCAACACAAGAAATCGCTCCGGTGTCTGAGCTCGGTCGGCATCGGCCACCAACCGCAGGTACCCAGCGCCTTGCCACTGACTAGGTCGCGGACCTTGGGCGGCGCCGGCTGAGCAAAATACGGACAGGAGACACGCAACTGAGACGCCAGTCCGCCAGGGGAGATTGCGTGGAAATGAAAACATGGCTCACCTCGCCGTCTCGACATCAAAGCGTCCCCAGAGGGCCGGAGTCATCTCGGCTTCGCCCGACAGATCGCTAACCAGGCCTGTGGCTGTATTGGCCCAATTCATGCGCAGCTCGTTGACCTGGCCCGTCTTGTCTGAATGGACGATCCCAACATCGCCTCGATACGACTTGCCCCGTTCGGGTTGGAAGCCCAACGCGGCCAGCGGCACGGTTGCGCTCAGCGTGTAGCTGTCGGGCCCACGCTCAATGGTGATCCGGGCGTCGTCCAGGACCTCGATTTCGTCGATACGCGTCGTCTTCACCGACTGGAACAGGACGGGGTCGGCCGTGCCGGGTACGCGGTAGCGATATAGGACTGCAACCGGTTTACCCTTCAGCACACTGAAGAGCAGTCGTAGATCGCCGGGTAGGATCTGCCTGCTCTTATCGTCCGGGATCGTGCGGATCTCGAGCAGCGCGGCATCGCCGTACTTGAACAGCCTCTGCGGATCTTCACCTCCGTTGATCATGGGAGTGTCGTCGGCCACGTTGCGGAAGCACACATGTAGGTTCCGGGAGTCAAAAGCCCACGCCGCCTCCGCCGTACGTTCCGCGCCGAATTGCCATTGTGCCGCTCGGTCCTTCCCCCATGCAAACCGGTCCACGGTCAGCGGGCCCTCCGAGTCGCTCGCCAACGAAGCAATCACCAGCACCTTTGGCTGTTCGTCGATCTCCCTGGCAGCAAGCAGCTCCGCCGCCTCGTCGTAGGCACCTCGCGTGAAGGCCAGCGATGTCTGTGGTAGGCGTCTTAGTGTTTCGAGTCCCGTCACTTTGCTGAGACAAGGAACACTCCGGCAGGCGGAGATGTAGACGTGCCTGGTGTCCGGATGCTGAAACATCTGCCCGCCGAACCATTCACCCCCGTTGCTGGTATTCTTGATCGACACTCCGCGCTTCGGGCTGGCGGGATAGGATTCCGGCCCGGACCGACAGTCGCGGAACAGCTCGCCGACGAAAAGCCCATCTGCCGTGAACAGCACCGCCTGGCCCATGTTGGTGTGAAACGCGAAGAGCTGACCTACGCCCGTAAGATGCGCCTCACCCATCACACCCAGCGGTCCGACCAGGAGCCCGTTCTTCGGCATCGGCGCAGTGTGCGAACCGTGAACGCCCGAGTAGTCGCTGGGGTAAGTCCAGGCGGTGGAGCCGTCCGGCTTGAACATCACCAACGGATCGCGCAGCCGGTTCCGCTTGACGTTACCCACGTTGCCATACGTGAGCAGTTCGCCGCGATCGCTCACCCACGCGCCGAGGCCGAGGTAGCTGGTTTGAACGATTAGCTTTGCCTCGTCCGGATCGTACATCGGCGCTCCCGACTCAGCCCATCGGCTCACGGGAAGCCGGTAGTGATGGTACTTCCCCTCGTGCCCCGCGGAAAAGTACAGAGCCAGATTCTCATCCGCCACGCCGTGGGCCCATTGCTCCGGCCTCCATTCCGGCGGCAGCGGCCCCGAGAGACCGGGCGTGGCGTGGTAGCGGATTTCGTCTTCGTCGATCCGGCCGTTGCCGTTCAGATCGCTCCAGACAAAGTTGTTGTTCAGTCGCGCCTGATTCGCGACACCGCGAATCGACGACGCTTTCAGGATTTCCAGTTGGTGTGCGTAGAGAGCACGGCTGTCGCCGGCACGTGGTCCCTGGAAGAACCACGGAACCACCTCGCGGGCGGCCTTGTTCATACGCGGGTCGGTCCATAAGTGGTCCGCGAAGATCGGGCTTGGTTCGATGCCTCCTCGCCATCCTTGTCCGATCGTCCCCAACGCCTCGACGCAGGCACTGGCCGCCGCCAACGGCACGGCACGGTCGTCTTTCCACTCGCTGATCATCGTGACACCACCGAAGCCCCCTCGTCCGTTACCGGAGTGGACAATAAACCTGCGACCGTTGATTTGATGCACGGCACTGATATCGGAATTGTGATTCAGACCGAGCAGCGCGTCCTCATGCGTTGAGCGCCACGGCGTGCCGAGCACGCGCCACCGGCCCTTGTCCCAATCTAGCTCGACCAAGTTGCCCATGGAGAAAGCTCGATTGGGCTGATCCGGAAACACGAAGCAGCCGTAGGCGGCATAGTAGCAGCCGCCGAGTTTCTCTACCGCGAGGCTCCGGTCGGGATTCCAACAGCTTATGCGTCGCGGCGAGAAATCGTTCTCCGCCACCCACACTCGGCCGCGGGCATCGACGCTGACACCGCGTGGAAGGAACATTCCGTCAGGCTCGTAGGGTCCCGCGGCCTGGCGTCCGCCCAGCTTGCCGACGGAGCCTTGGCGCTCGCCAGCGGGAGAGAACACCTTGACGCACATCTGGTCGGACCAATCGGACACGTAGATGTTGGCGGCTTTGTCCACGGCGAGCCCAACCGGGGCTTCTAGTCCAGCGGTGACGACCGGCGTGGCTTCTCCGGTCGTTGTATCCACCGCAACGACCGCTCTGCCACTGATCGCCAACAGTCGCTTGCCGTCCGAAGCCAGGCCCGCCGGCTTCTCCAACGGGATCTCGTCGATGACGGTGCCCTGCTTCTCGTCGATCACCAACAGCTTGTCGCGGAAGTGCATCGACGCATACAGACGCCCGTCCAGGGCCGCAAGTCCCTGTGACATCGTCGCAGCCCAGTCCGCGTCATGGGCGTGATGGGCGATCGTCCAACCGCCCCCCTTCCTGGCGGCGCCTTCGTCTTGTATGTTCCATTTGGCGACGACGTGGCGGCTCTGGCCATCAGGAAACGGGACCATCTGTCCGGTCTTGGGATCGACGCGGATTAGCTCAATGACGGCCTCTTCTTCGAGCGACTTACGGTTTCGCGCGCTGCGGAGATCCTTATCATTGAGCACGTACAGATACTCGGCGCTCCGAGCCATGAATCCACCATACCAGCGAGACAAGCCGCCCCAGACTTTATTTCCCTCGTAGTCCAAGGCGAGAAGCGCATGTGGCCCCTCCGCGTGTCCGGCCGTCACGTAGACTCGCTCATCGTCCGCCAGCACGTCCATCGGATTCGTGTGGTTGGCCAGCCAGCAGCCAGTGGTGTCGGCCGTGGGCCAGGGCGGATTGCCTGGGCTGGCGTAGTAGAACTCAAACAACGCGTCTAGTTCGCCGTGGTACAGACCGCGGACCTGGTAGCTGCCCGGAGAAACCAATCTCCCGCTATCATCGGTCCCGTCCCAGAAATCTGTGTTCTTGCCTGCCGGACGCGGATAGTTGGAAATCAGGTTGCGCACACGTTGTCCGGTGAGCGTCTCGATCACCAACGTCACGTAGCCGTCGGCGGGTATCTCATAGTCCAGCGGAACCGGCCCTTCCGTGTTGTAGCGCAGCCGGCGAAGTTCGTCCACACGCGACACAAGCTTCACAGACTCAGAAGGCGCAATGTTGCCCTTCTCCATCAACCGGAGCGTGCCCCAGGCCCGGTGGTTGGCCCAGAAGAAATCGCGATGGGGGTGCTCGGCATTGAGGAGATCCGCCATGCGGAAACCGCACATTTCACGGCCCGTGGCATCGCCCCAGAAGGTCTCGATGCCCATGCGAAAACTCTCGCCCGCAGCGTAGGGCTGTCCGTCGCGTCGAAGGAGCTTCCACGATACGCGCATCTCGTGCGTGTATCCGGTGCCCTCCGTGTCCTTCAGAAAGGCCGCGTCGACACCTTTCCCAATGGCCCGCTCTATCTTCCCTTCGTGATCTGCCGCGGTCGTCCCGGGACCAACACGACCGAAGACCACGTGAGCCGCAGGCTTCTCCGCATCCGTGTACCAGTAGCAATCAAGGTGAGTGATACGTCCTCCGTCCGGCGGCCCGATCGGTTTCTCTGGATCGGTCCAAATGCGTAGCTGGACAGCATCTGCCTTCCAGCCTTCACTTGGCTTGCGGTCCGGATCGACATGGTTGACCAGGGGAGACGGGTCCATGAACCGAAACGAAAGATAAAGCCCGTCCTTGTCGTACATCGCTGCCGCTCGAACCGAATGTCGGTCCAGGAGCGTCTCCACGTCGTAGCACATCAGGATTTCGCCGGACAGATCCCATTCATCCAGCTTACCGTCCAGCGTCACCTCCTGTGGCACCGGCACCGCCCGCAGTTCATGGTTGGCAGTCTGCTGCCCAGACGTTTCGACCGGCCGAAGCAAAGTCAACGCCACCAGAGTGAATCCCGCAGTGTGCCAAACGGTTGTCTTTTTCATCGCTCGCTCCCAGAATTCGGAGAGACAACAGCACGCCACGTCTCTCGTTTCATCTACGCCTTAGGTCATCGCTCCGACGGCGGCTCCGCCTGATTGGAGACACGAAGGTTGTCCAGCAAGAACTGCACCGGCGGCGCGACGTTCTCGCCGTTGACCCAGTTGCGCGTCGCGTAGTATCCCACGCGCAATCCGTGTGGCGAGAGGCGCAGCCGAGCGCCGTCCGGGCACGTCGTTGAAACGACACGTTTGCCGTCGACGTACAAGGTCGCTTCGCGCCCGTCATAGACCGCGGTCACGTGCTGCCACTCGTCATACTTCAGCGGTTGCGGCGCCACCGCCCACACGGACGGCCCGTCCTCCAAAGTCAGGCCACAGTTCAGTGTCCCGTCCTCCTTCATCAGCAAGGCATACGAGTAGTGCACTGAGATGATGCCGTAAGGGAAACCGGGGCCTTCGGCGGGCAGTCGGACATCGGCCTCGAGGGTCAGTTGGTTGTTCCTCGCAGGCGAACACAAGGTCTTTGTGTTGGACCCCAACGCGTGCCACGCGCCGCGCGGGCCAAAAGCCATGGCGAACCCGTCGCCGTGCGGCACCCAGGGAGAGGGCATCTCGACCTTCTTGAACGCCGCCGAGTGACAGCTTTCATCGGAGAGTGATTCCAGGCAGAGCCCGTTCTGCCAGCTCGAACTGTCACGCGCCCGGATGCCCTCCCCTTCGTCGAACCGGACGTCGAGCACTGTGCCCACTGCGCGTTCTTCGTTGGCTCGTTGGCGAAGTAACGGTAGGATCTGTTGCCAGAACCGGACGACACGCTCTGCCTCGTCCATCCGGTTCGCGCCCAACAATGCCATCAGGCTGTATGACACGTCGTAGGAATTGATCCCGTTGGACCACATGCCGGGATAGGCCCCGACCGTGATTCCGCCCATCTCGGGATGTTGGTGGGCGCGAACGGTGTAGAGGCTGGTACGGTAGATGTCGTCGATCGCGCCGTAGGATACCTGTACCGCCGATCGAGCATCGAACTGCCGCCACTCCGTTTGGTGTCGGTCCAACGTGCGGGCGTAGTCAAATCGATCGACGGACTCGATAGACGCGCCCGCGTCCTGGTTATCTTCCGCGTCGCTGCATTGGACGACGAACGTAAATGCAGATACGCCTTGCAGAGGCACCTCGATGCCCGCCTGCTGGTTGTAACAAATGGTTCTCTTCGCTCTCGGATGGTCGCAGAAAAGCCGTCCCACGGTGCTCGTCCACCCCTCACCTCTGACGGTAAAGGCGAGTACGCGATCGCAAAGTTTCTCCGGAAGCTGCGACTGTCTAGGATTGATGCCCACCGCCAGCGGTCCCCTGGGAACCGGAGTCCGAATGAAAAACTGCATCCACATGTCTTCGGCGTCCGTCGACACGGCGAATCGGTGCACCAGCAGGTGGTCGGCGGTCAAGAAGGTTGTGACGCGGATCCCTGCGTTGGCGAAACGGCACTCGGTCACAAGGCTCCCGGTGCGTGCGTCGAAGACTTGTTCGGCGGTGTCGATTCCGTCGGCGTGGATCCCTCGTCGCACTATGTAGCCGCATTGCAGTAGGTTCAGCACGCCGCGGGACGGGCAGGTCCTTCGATCCGGCCGGAACCAGCCGGTGTCCGTCGTGCCGTACGACCATTGCTCGTGGCCCGCGCAGGCCCCCATGGCGCCCGAGTATCCGATCAGCACGTGTTCCATCCCGTTTTCCAAGAGCATCGGAAAGTACGGTTTGCCGGAACTCAGGACCGCGCCGACGTCTCCGTCGCCGAGCGTGGTGTGCTGTGCTGGCGGGTCCGCGGCCATGGCACGGCTCGCCATGGCCGGTGCTGCCCCAGTTGCCATCAAAACCGATCCAAAACGGCGGCGAGTGATCCGTTTCTCCATCAGGATGGGCTTTTCTGTAACACTTCAACTGATTCGCGTCGCCGTAAGTCAGCCTTTCCAAGCTGACACAGTTTGTCGCGGAGCCTAACCACGACCGCCGGGTTGACCGATTACGCGACAGATTCCGCTGGCACTTCTCTTCTTATCGTCGAGTTGTCACAATAGCAACCGCCGCCACGGTGAATCATGAATACGCCCACCGACTTCCCAGGGCTGCGACAATGATCGTGCGATCGAGTTTTCTGATGACGTGGTTCGCTATCGCGGTGGCTGTTGTTTTTGTCGGCATGCGATCACCGACGAACCGCGGCCCCCCCCCAGGATTCAGAAACGCCATGACGGTGTTTTCCCGCATCAGGCCTGGACGCACCACTGGGCAACGTTCAGCGAACGAGCGCGCGTGGCTGCTCGGCTCGGTTGTTCCGTGGAGCAGTTTGACGCGCTCGTCAAACTGCACGGATGGCAGCTTCAGCCGCCGCCCGCGCTGAAGCCGCCGGATGACGCGTTGAGTCGGGCAGTAAGATTCGGCGGTGGCAAGAAGACGCGGCTTGCAGCGACCGATTTCGTTGCGGACGAAGAGGGGACCACTCCGGCGGTTGAGACCCGTGTCGAAGTTCTGGCGGACGATGCGGAACTCCGGCTGGAATTCCCCTGTGCCGAAGCAGCTGAGAATCCGTTGTTGACTCGGGCCACCCATCCCACCAGCGAGTTCCATCGCTCGGTGCTCGTCGGAGACGCCTTCCCAGTCGCCGTGGTGTCGCTGGTGGCTGATGACGTCGCCGCCTCCTTGGGTGCTGACGCAATCGGTCATTTTGCCCCGTTTTTCCGGAGACCATCGTTGACGCCGCAGCCAGCGGCGCCAATCGGGGGCACGCTGGTCAATCCAGTTGTAGATCGCTTGCTGCGACAGCCAACACGCACACTGGCGAGGAAAGCCGCGTGCGATGCGGCTGGCGATCTGGCCGGGCGACCAGAGCCTCTCCTGTTTCTCGCGGACATACCTGTGCACGTCTGGATCGTCCAGCTTCCAGGGACAGCGACACGCCACGCGCCGTTCTTCCACCAGGCGTTGGGCTGTTTGGACCGGTAACCGCGCCCACGCGTGTTCCGCTTCAACTCTCGGTAAATAATGCTGCGGTCACCGTCCCATCGACCGTGTAATCTCCGACTTCCGTGTGCCTTCTTTGTTCAACCGGTATAGGAAGTGACGCTCGTAAAGAGTAGGATGATTTGCCATCGCTGGGCCTCCGTGCGAACGTCGCTTGCGGATAGAACCGCGACATTCAAACGACCCAGGGATGCTTTCAACAACACCAGTTTCTACATCTGTTGCATTTGAAGTTTGACATCAGGGAACTGAAAAGACAATACGCGTCCCATTTTTCCCATCGCAACGCTTTGAATAAGGCCATGCCATGAGATTCATGATATTGGCGACAGCTTCTCTCGCCCTTTTCCTCCTATCTCCCGTCGTTGCCGTCTCAGCAGACTGGCCGACCTGGAGACATGATGTCACCCGTAGCGGCACATCTTCAGAAGAATTGCCGCAGGAACTTCATCTCCGATGGTCATGCGAACTGCCGGAACCGCAAATCGCCTGGCCAAACGAGCCTCGATTGCAGTTTGATGCCGCGAACGAACCCATTGTCCTGGGCAAGACCTTGTTCATGGGTTCTTCTTCCGATGGCAGCCTGCAAGCCTTCGATACCGAATCGGGTAAAGCTCGGTGGACCTTCTACACGGAAGGCCCCATACGCTGTGCGCCGGTCGCCTGGGAAGACAAGGTTTACGTCGGCTCCGATGACGGCTATCTCTACTGCCTGGATGCGACCACCGGAAAGGAATCGTGGAAAGTGCGAGGTGCGCCTGCCGACCGTCCCGATTATCGACAGTTGGGCAATGCTCGGCTGATCTCCTATTGGCCGGTGCGTGGAGGTGCCGTTCTGCACGAAGGAACAATCTACTTTGGAGCGGGCATCTGGCCCTCGATGGGTGTTTTTGTTCACGCCGTTGACGCACAGACGGGAAAGATCCGATGGTCGAATCGCGAGGTCAACTTCATTGAACAAGTGCGGCTTGATCACAACGATCTGCAAGAAGCAGGACTGTCGCCGCAGGGCTATTTTCTGTTCGTGAATGGAAAGTTGCAGGTTCCTAACGGTCGATCCATGCCGGCGGGCTTTGATCCGACAACGGGCGAATTGCTTCAGTATGTGCAGGGATATCGTCGTGGTGACTCACGTGTCACTGCC
>JBDRTC010000502.1:0-4452 GCA_043824335.1 Planctomycetota bacterium
CCGGTGGAAGCCGGCCTGGTTGAAATCGGCCGGGTTGTGGGGTAAACGCGGCGCCGACAACTGCCCAAAAATCTCCAGCCGGTCGCCCGCATGAACGCCCAGCAGGTGACCGTTGACCGAGAGCCTGGCCCGGCCCGAAGCGGGCCGCCAGCGGTCGCGGTCGCGGATGCCGGTCACCCGAACTTCGAGCCGCGTGCGGTCCACCGGGGGAATGATCCGCATCGGATCAGGTCTTGGGGCCGGCAGTCGTCGCGGCCCGGAGAGTGCGATCGCCTCGATGCAAGCGGGCTCGACCTCCGCTTGGGCGTAGCACCCGAGGTCGTCGCGGCCGAACAGGTTCCACCGCATGTGGTGCCACAAGCCGCCGCACGCGGCCACCGACAGCAAGAGAACGACACCCGCGGTTCGATCCCACGCTCGTCGCCACAGAACGAGCCACGCGACCCACCCGGCGCCGGCCATCGTCGACCACACGGCCACCGGCAGCCCCCACGCCCGGTCCGCCACAGTGCCCGCCGACATGGCCGCCAACACGATCACCAGCGGCTGGTATCTCACCGCCCGCGGGCGCTCTTTCACGGCTTGGGTCGAGGCTTCCGGCATGCCCGACATTCTCGGC
Organism: Planctomycetota bacterium; assembly: GCA_043824335.1. Taxonomy (GTDB): domain Bacteria; phylum Planctomycetota; class Planctomycetia; order Pirellulales; family Thermoguttaceae; genus JBDRTC01. Next base: position 620 of record JBDRTC010000502.1, read on the forward strand.
TGCCGGCGGGCTTTCCACAAGCCGCGCGCCCGGCGAACCGGGCTTCGTCGGGGCAGTCTTGTCCACCGATGGCGAGAAGCGGTTTCGCGAGGGAACGGGCCATTTGTTGCGGCCCGCCGAGGGAGCGCCTATGATAACGACTGGCGTTCTCGCCCGCCGATGTCCCCGGTTGCCCGCTCAAGTTTCCCCCGGGCGAACGCGGCGTGGTCGGCGTGGAGTCCGGTGGAAATGCTCCAGGAATCGCGAGGGTCGGTGCCATGATGAAGACAATCGAGCGGTGTTTCTCAGTTCTCCTCGCCTTGGCCGTCGTCTTCTCAAGCGGCCCGGCGGTGCGGGCCGGCGAGGCGAAGACCTATCCGGCAATCGGCCAGATCGAGCGCGTCGATCCCCGTTTCGACGCGATCGTCCCGCCCGGCGCGGTCCTGGAGAAGCTGGCCGAAGGGTTCGAGTGGTCGGAAGGGCCGGTCTGGGTCGGCGACGGCGGCCATCTCTTGTTTTCCGACATCCCCAGAAACTCCGTGATGAAGTGGAAAGAAGGCGAAGGGATCACCCTCTTCATGAAGCCGAGCGGCTACACCGGCGGGGCGCCGCGGGGAGGCGAGCCGGGCTCGAACGGCCTGTTGTTGGATTCCTCAGGCCGGCTCATCCTTTGCCAGCACGGCGACCGGTGCGTCGCCCGCCTGGACACCGACGGCCTCTGGACCCCGCTGGCCGGCCGCTACCGGGGCAAGCGGCTGAACAGCCCCAACGACGCCGTCTTCAAATCCAACGGCGATCTCTACTTCACCGATCCGCCCTACGGACTCGAAGGCGAGGAGCGAAAGACCCTGGGCGAGCTGGGCTTCTGCGGCGTGTATCGCCTCTCGACCGACAACCGGCTGACACTTCTGACCGGCGAGATGACCCGGCCCAACGGCATCGCCTTCTCGCCCGACGAAAAAACGCTCTACGTTGCCCAGTCGGACCCAAAGCAGGCGATCTGGAGGGCCTTCGACGTGGCCGACGACGGGCTCATCACCAACGGCCGGGTCTTCTTCGACGCCACCGAGTGGGTCGGCAAGCTCAAGGGCCTCCCCGACGGAATGGCGGTCGACCAGTCGGGCAACCTCTTCGCCACGGGGCCAGGCGGCGTGAACGTTTTTGCCCCCGACGGCACGCTCCTCGGACGCATCAACTCCGGCGAAGCGACGGCCAATTGCACGTTCGGCGACGACGGATCGGTCCTCTACGTCACCGCCGACATGTACCTCTGCCGGATCAAGACCGCCACCAAGGGCCTCGGATTTTGAACCACGGCCCGGTGCTACGGCTCGACGTACAGCTCCAGCCAAATGACTTTCTGGTTGCCGTTGGTCGTGAGCCGCAGGACGACGCGATTGTAGCCGCGCTGGATGGATTCCAAGGGCGCCTGGAACTGCACGATGCGCCGGGCCACGTCGGCCACGTGGAAGACGCGGTGCGGATCGTGAGGGTTAGGCTCGCGGGCGGCCGGCCCGGCCAGGTCTTCGATCGGCCTGCGTGCGAACTTCGGCCCTTCAGGCGGCGCTGCGGCAACCGGCTGCCTTGCCCACGGGCCGAGCGTGATCGCAAGGGTCAGCAAAATCAGCCATGGGGAGCGATCTGTCGTCTTCATGGTCGTTCTCCGAGCGAGGGACCGAGTTGCGGCGAGTTTTCAGCCGCAAAACAACCGGCGCCACCCCTCTCTGGAGTGGACAAACAGGCAGGACTCCGCTGCGGACAAATCCTCCCGGCGTACGGAAACGGGTCAAGCCGCTTCTCGAACCGACCGGTTCTTGCGGCGCCTTGCACACACGGAGCGGCAGTAGGCCGCGCGCGTGACCAAGAGTATAATGCATTTACAGGCTCTGCGAACAACACGCGAGGGGCGCGGGTCGTGGCCGACCATCCCGATAAACACATTCGAGAGGCAATTCGATACGCCGAAAGCAAAGGTTGGAGTGTTACGAAGGCCGGCCCGCGGGCGCACATCTGGGGGACCCTGTGGTGTCCGCAGAGCGGGCGAGACGGCTGCCGCATTCGGGTCATGTCGACTCCCCGGAACCCGGAAAGCCATGCTCGCGACATCCGGCGCGATGTGGATCGCTGTCCCCATTCGTAGCCCACGGAGCAAGCCCTCGCGCGAAAAGGCGAAGGAAAGGAGCCAAGCATGAAAGAGCACCGGTTCACGCTCATCCTGACAGCCGACCCGAACGACGAGGAAGCGGATAGGCTTTACGGCATCATAAATGACGGTACGCTCTCCACTATTGCGGGCGTGCCGCAGATTCACTTCCACCGCGAGGCGCCGTCGCTGGAAGAGGCCATCCGCTCGGCCATCGTGAATGTAAGATCCGCGGGCTTTGACGTGGAGCGAGCGGAGATCGAACCGGAAGCGGTGGCGCAACAGACGTGAGCAATGGAATTCGCCGCTCACTCGCCCAAGGTCGACTTGCGGCGTAGGATGTTGTGGTAGTGTTGGGCGAAGCGGTGGGCCTCGTCGCGGACGTATTGCAGGAGACGCAGCGCGTAGGAATGGCGGCTCAGGCGAAGCGGCTCGTCGAGGTGCATGGCAAAAATCTCCTCCTCCCGCTTGGCCAGCGAGAGGACCATCGGCGGCTCGATCCCGAGGGCGGAAAACGCGGCCAAGGCGGCATTGAGCTGCCCTTTGCCGCCGTCGATCAGGAGGACGTCGGGGAAGACCCGGCCCTCGTCGTCGAGTCGCTGGAAGCGGCGGGCGACCACCTCGTGGATGCTGGCCACGTCGTCGACGCCCTCGACCGTGCGGATTCGGAACCGCTTGTAGCCCGGCTTGAAGGGCAGCCCGTCGATGAACTGCACCAGGCTGGCCACCGTTTCCGTGCCTGCCAGGTGGGCGACGTCGACCCCTTCGATCGTCCGCGGCTTCTTGGTCAGGCGCAGCACCTTTTGCAGGCCCACGAGCCCTTTTGCGGGATCGACGTGGAAGACCTCGGGCTGAACGTGCGTGTCGAGCTCGCCCCGCTGGTCGAGCGTTTCCAGCAGACCGATTTCGTCGCGGAGCCGGGCGGCCTCTTCAAAGCGAAGCTCGGCGGCGGCCGTCTCCATTTCCCGGTGCATCTCCTTGAGGAGCGACTTCTTCTTGCCCTTTAAGAACTGCTCCAGCCGGCGGATGTCCTTGCGGTACTCTTCCTTCGAGATTCGCAGATTGCAGGGCGCCGAACACTGGTGGATCGAGGCCAACAGGCAGGGGCGAAACCACCGCCACTTCTCGTCGTTCTCGCGGACGTCGAGCGTGCACGTGCGGAACTTGAAAATCTTCCGCAGCACGAGGATTGCCCCGCGCAGGCCGCTGGCGCTGGCGAACGGCCCGTAGAGCTTCGTCCCCCGGTTCTTGGGCTCCCGGGTGAACTCGACCCGGGGGAAGTCCGCCCGGGTGTGGATTTCGAGGTAAGGAAAGGTCTTGTCGTCCTTGAGATCCTGGTTGTACTTGGGCTGGACGTCCTTGATCAGCCGGGCCTCGACCAGGAGGGCGTCGATCTCGCTCTCGGCTTCGAGGTAGTCGATGTCGCGGATTTCACGCACCAGTCGGGCGGTGCGCGGCTCCTCGGCGGCCGCCTTGAGAAAATAGCTCCCCGCCCGGTTTCGCAGGTCCTTGGCCTTCCCCACGTAGATAACCCTGCCGGCGGCGTCCTTCATCAGGTAGACCCCCGGCGCATGCGGAAACGAACGGACCTTTTCGGCCGCCTGGGAGTTGTCGCTCGGCGCCGGATCCTCGGACATGAGACGGTCCGTCAAACGGTGGCACGTCGATTACTTCTTGGCGAATTATACGGCAACGACCCGGAAGTGGTCGC
>JBDRTC010000503.1:0-9317 GCA_043824335.1 Planctomycetota bacterium
TTGGAACGCCCGACGGCACCGTGTCCCGAAAGCACACGAGATGCCTGCGAGGAGCACTCAGCACCGCCTCGTTGGAAAGGCCTTCGCGCAACAAGACCGTGTACTCGCTCTCGGTCACGGGCCGTGTTTGGCTGTCCATCCAGTTGAACAGGTAAAGGCTGTCGGCCCCACGGTGATAAGCCGAGGCGGCAAAGCCCCGCAACGCGGCCAGGTCGTTGGCGACCGCCGCGCCCCCCGGCCACGGGCGCGCAGTGTGCTAGATCCCCGGCGCCACCGTGACCCGCTCGGCCGCTTCGCCCAATCGCTCAAGCCAGAGTTCGACGGGGATGTCGAAATCCGACGAAGTCCAGAACGGGCAGGGAATGACCAGATCGACCAGCCCCTCGCGGGCCCACAGAACGGCATCCATCCCCAAGCCCGCGGCGGCATCCGGGTGGGCCGGAGCGCGCACGGCGAGCAGGACCGCGTGGCCTCGCTTCTTGGACCATTCGGTAGTCATCGAGCGGACCTCTTGCACGAAATCGGTCAGGATTCCGCGTTCCTCTCGCTCGCGTCCCGGGGTTAGATGGTAACCGAAGCGCATCCAGTCGAGTTCGAGCCCGTCCGGGTCGTAGCGCTGGAGCAGCTCCCGAACGAAGGCCATCTGGTGCTGCCGAACCGCGGCGTGCGCGTAGTTCATCGCCCGGTTGACCCAAGGGCCGGCCGAGCCGTTGGGGACGCGCCAATACTCCGGGTGCTCTCGCCAGAAGGTTGAGTGCATGAAGTTGTCGGGCTCGTCGACGCTGTGGACGTCGTTCATCCGCATCGAGAGCCACGGCGAGACGCCCTTTTCGCGGCAGCGGCCGATCCACACCTCGTAAGGATCCAGCCCTGCCTCGAAAAGCCGCTTGGCGTTCTGGGGCCAGAGGCCGTCCGGCTCCTTCGAGCCGACCGGGTCCCAGATGGCGTCGCGCGAGCGGCTGCGAAAGCTGGCCCGCATGGCGTTGGGGCATAAGAAAAGGTGGGTGACGGCCGATCCGGCGTACTGGTCGACGAAAGCGTTCAGCCCGGCGAGGGTCATCTCCTCGGGCTTTCGCGTTCCGAAGAAGTGGCTGTTGTCCTCGTTGATCACCAGCATGTCGCCGAGGGGCCCCGCCGGCCGGTCCGCTGCCGACCACGGCTTCGCCGCGGTGCCCGCCGTGCCGGCGACCGTCAGCCAGACGACCAGCGATAGAAAGCATCTTGTTCTCGGCATGACCATTCTCCTGTGTGGATGTCGTTCAGCGGGGAATCGACGGCCAAACGGCCGCTGCCGGCCTTCACTTGGGGTTCTCTCGCCCGGGCAGACCGGGTTGTTGGTTTGGCGTGTCTTTGATTAGTGTTGGCGCATAGTCCGACAAGGGACGACCTGCCGGCGTCAAGAGATAGACGTGGCCGGCCTGCGTGTCGAATTCGACAACGGGGTCATCGCTGCGGACCACGACGCGGCCGGCGGTACGGACGACGCACGTGTCGTCCCACGGGTTTTGGACCCTGCATTTCCTGCCGAGGAGGCTCTCGATTTCAACCAGCCGCGCGCTGGAGTCGGTGAAATCGGCCGCCACGAGGAAGCCGCCTTCGGCCCGTAGACGGAAGACGCCCGACCAGTCCTTGGCTACGGCGGGCAGCACGCGGATCAAGCCGTTGTGGCTCTGCAACAGGACCTCGTTCAGGCCGAAGGCGCTCAGGCCGGCGCCGTCGGTGTAGGGAACCACCGAAAGCCCATCGGGAAACACGTTGGAGTTGCTGCTGTCCCACCCGCCGTAGCGAAAGCGGTTGTAGCGCACGGCGTGCTCGCCCAGCAGTTTGCAGGCTTCCTCGCCGAGCCCCAGTCGGGCGGCCCAGATCGCGTCCATCGACCAACTTTGGGTGATCCCGAAGATCCGCCGCTCGAACGTGCCCAAAGCCAACTCGTGGTCCGGCGTGCCGATCCCGCTCAGCCCGAACGGAAAGACGCGATAAAGCGCCGGGATCTCGAAATTCCTCGCAGTGGGAAAGGTGTCTTTGGCGGCGGCCGGGGCATAGGTCTTGGCACCGGCGTCGATCGTGCCGTCGCGCGCCCAATGTCCGCGAGGAGGTTCCGGCAGGGCGGCGAGGATTTCCAGGCACTTCGTGCGCAAGTCGGCGTCTTGCCCGTATTGCTCCGACAACCGGACGAACTCGGGAAACATGGCTTCGATGCCGGCCAGCGTGTCGGCCGGATCGCGGACCATCCACCACGTCTCCAGCGCGTTGGCCGGGTCGAGGTGCCAGCGGCCGTCGGCTCCCTTGCGCAAGAGGCTCGAGAGGAACCGGCAGACGTCGCGGAGCATCGGATACGCCTCCTCGCGCAGGAAGCGCTCATCGCCGCTGTAGCGATAATAGGTGAGATAGTGGTGGCAGATTTCCAGCCCGGCCGTGAACAGGAACCCAATGTAGCCGTTGTATCGCTCGAACTTGCCGTAGGGGGCCGTGCTTGGGTCCCAGGGCAGTAAGTGCTCGGCATGCACCTCGCTCGTCTCTTTGAGCACGAAATCTTCGGCGTGGCCCCAGGGGAGCACCGTCTCGGGAATCCAGAGGCCGTCGACCCCCCACATCTGCCTGGTCTGCTCCAGCAGATAGGGTCTCATTTGGGAGTAGTGGCGCGACAGACCGCGAGCCATCGTGAGCCGGTTGGCGGCGTAAAGCGGCAGGTAGGTGAAGCGAATTTCCTGGACCCATTCCGAGAGGCCCCAGGTTCGCTCGTCGCCGCGCATCAGGCCGGCCCCGCCGTCCCACTTGCACGGCACCGGCCCACGGCCCGTACACCCGAGCGTGTAGAGGTGAACGTGGTAGGCCGCCGAGAGCCGGTCGGCCATCTTGTCGGGGCTCTCGATTCGCAAGAGCGATCTTTGCCAGTAGTCGCGCCACCACGCCTGCTGCTCGGCTTCGAGGGTCGCGAGCGGAACGGCCAATGCCGCTTCCAGCTCACGGCGTGTGGCGGCGAGCGGATCGCCGTCGGTCGTCACGGCAGCGGCGATCACCAAGTGGTATCGCGGCGGGCGCTGCTCGGGGAAGAGCATGGTGGCGCTCTCCGCCTCGGCCTGGCAGCTTTTCGGGCTGACGTTTCCGGTCCCCAGCGCGACGGCCGTACCTCGGCCCAGCAGCGGATCGCTGTTCGCGTCGAAGTAGTGCTCCATCCCCGTGTTGGCCAGATGAGGCCGTGCCGGCCGCTGGTGGACCTCGGCGGCGTGGATCGTGGCGTCCGACGCGCTCGGCTTCATCGACGCCCGCCACTCGGAAAGCCGAACCGACTCGGGCGCCAAGACTCCGTCCGGATCAATGACTTCCACCACCAGAATCTTTCGCTCCGGGTGGCCCCAGATCTGCAACCGTGGGCCGTCCCGCTCGCGGCCGAAGCGGATCACGATACGGCCGCGGTAAAGGTCGAGCCGCTGCTGGAACTGCTCCGCGGCGGCGGCCCGCGCTCGCCGGCCGAACTCGATCCGGACATGCCCCGGGCTCACGTTATTGAAGAACCGGCTCCCGGGCGGGGCATCAGGCGGGGCCTGGAAGCCCCAGACGTCAGACTTCGTCAGGTGCAGGTCCAATCCCGCGCCGTTGGAGCGAACCATCGCGGAAAGGTCGCCGCCCCCGACGGGCATCGCCTCCCAAGGCTCGACCGACGGCGTCACGTAGAGCACGTCGTTTCGCGAGACCGTCGCCGGATTCGCCCGAATGTACTTCGACTTTCCGGAATCGTTTTCACCCGACACGCCCGCTGCCGCCGCTGCCTCACGTGCCCATTCGCCCAAGAAAAGCGTGGCAACCGCGATCACGAGGCAGGCGAGCAGTCCGCTTGGTGCTCGGAACCGAGTCATGGCAGCCCTCCCGGGTTCGAGGATCGACGCGTCGGGCCGCGTCGGGAATCGGTGGTGTCGCGTGCAGTACGGGAAAGTCTCCGCGCATTGTATGCAGTCCCGCGGCCCTTACAATAGACGGGCGGTGCAATCTTTAGTCTGTCCCGCTCAGACAATGCAGGAGTCGCCGAGAAATGGCCTCATCACGTTTCCTGAACAAGAACGCCGGGCCGCCCTCGGGCATCGTATCAGGCTCAATATTGGCGCTGCTGATGGCGCTCCTCTCCGTTGACGCGCAGGAAGTGCGGCCCTACCCCGATCCGGGCTATCGCCGGCTGGGGGTCTACGGGGGCGGGCCGGAGAGCCATTTCGATTACCACCTGGTCAAGCTCCGCCTCGGGGATACGTTTCCAGACAAGAAACAGTTCTGGTCCGGCTTGAAGGCCCGGAGAGCCGAGCAGCAGGACTCCCATCGCCACGACCTCTACTTCCTCTACTGCGGCGAGCGGACCGACGGCCTCGAAGCCGTCACGGCGCGCGTCGACGCCTGGCTCAAGCCCGAGCCGGATATCCCCACCTACCCCGAGCTGATCCCGGCCGTCTCGATCAACGAGGAAAACGTCGGCAGCCGCAACGCCGTGCTGGACGGGCTCGCACGGCACATCCGCAAGACCTACGGCATCCCCGTGTTTCAGTTCTACTCCATGCCGCTTGAGCCAAATCCCGGGCTCACCGCCGACGGCTGGGTCTTCGACGCCTACGGCCGGCAGCACGTCGAGTTCCGCAAGCACCTGATGAAGCACGTCGTGCTCGATAAGCCGGTCGTCTGCATCCCCTGGGCGAGCGATCCGCACTGGCCGGGCTGGTCGCGCTCGCCCGATACCGAGGCCATGATCAATCGCGAGTGGCATCAGTTCGGCACCTGCATGGAGTTCGACGTTTCCTGTGCCGTTTTTGCCGTGGCGGGCCCTGGTGCGATGAACCCCTGGCTGGGGAGCCAGACCCGAGACATGGTCAAGCTCCGCAACTGGCTGCGGACCAAGCGGGCCGAGATGCACGCCTTCGAGGACGGCGATCTCCCTTTGCCGTCGGCCGGCTTTTCAGCGCGGGACCGCGGCGTTGGTGTCGGCGGCGATCGCGAAGCCCCAAGCGTCTACGAGGAAGATTTCTCGGCCTTCTCGTGGATTCACGACGCCGACGTCCGCGGGTTTCTCGACCTCAAGCTGACGAGCCGCCCGGACGAGCCGGGACTGTTGCTCACAAAGACCGCGCCGAAGCGCAAGGTCCGGACTTCGCTCACCTACCGGTTCGAGTCCTACTTCCCGCTCGAAAGCGTTCGGATAACGCTCGACGCGGCCGCGCCGGCCGCGGCCCGGTGCCGCAACGAGCTGGCCATCTCGACCGACGAGCTTGGCCGCTCATGGCCGCTCGCCGCCGAACAAACGGAAAGCGACGCGATACGCCCGCTCACGCTCGGAGACGACGGTCAACTCCGCGGTCAGCACGTCTTCTATCTGCGGATAACCATGGAGAACGACGCCGACCAGCAGGATCTCCCGGGCAACCGGCTCGATCGGCTCACCGTCGAGTGTGTGCACCAGCCGCCGTCGCCCCCGGCGGCGGCAAAGCTCACCGAGGACGCCTACGGCAACCTGACGTATGAAGACGACTTTTCCACGTCGCGCTGGCGTCACCTGGGCGAGATGAAGGTCGGCCACGAGGATCACGGCGGCTACCGCGACGGCGGGTTCTGGGTCGGCATGGTTGGTGGTTACGCAACGTCGACCGAGGTTGTCGAGCGGATCTCGTCTCCCCAAGACGTCAAGGAGCTGGTCGTCACGGCCGACTGTTATGCCGACGGCCGGAACCTTGGCGGCCGCGTCGTGCTGAAGATCGGCCCGCGGGGCGAAGAGCCCAAGTGGGAAACCGGCACGGAAGGGCTCCACCGCGGTCCGCTGCGGCTCGATGTCCCCGGCGGGGAACTCGACGGCCTGCGGGAATTCGACGTCCACCTCCTGCTCCAAAGCAGTAGCGGCGTGGAGCACGGCGAGAAGGCATGCGCGACGGTTACAGGCTTGATAATCGAGGCGAAATAGAGGGTCGTTTCTCTGGTACCCCGTCCAAAACCCTTCACCGCGAGGAGGCTCGAAAATGACCGGTCCCCAAAGGTTCCCAAGGCATCGTTTTCTCAAGAAGTGCGCCGCGGTGGCGGCCGGCGGCGTGGCGGCGCCGTGCGTCATCCCGGCCGACGTGCTGGCCGGGCCAAACCGGGCCGGCGCGAACGAGCTCATCGGCATCGGCTGGGTCGGCACGGGCCGCCGCTCCCACCAGATGATCGGCGACCTCAAGGGGACCCGAAGCCTGCCCGGCGAGTGCCGCGTGGTGGCCGTCAGCGACGTGTGGCCCAAGAAGTGCCACGACTACCTGAAAAGCTACGAAGAAAACGTGCTGGGACCGAAGGGCGGAAAGACCGGGGCCAATTACGCCATCTATCGCGACTACCGCGAGATGCTCGACTCCAACGACGTCGACGCCGTCGTGCTCACCACGCCCGAGCACTCCCGGGCGCTCCCCTGCATCCTGGCCTGCCGGGCGAACAAGGACGTCTACGCCGAAAAGCCCCTCTCGCTCACCGTCCGCGAAGGCCGGGCGATGGTCGAAGCCGTGCGCAAACATGAACGCGTCTGCCAGGTGGGCACCCAGCAGCGGTCGATGTTCCGCAACCGCGAGGCGAGCGAGCTAGTGCGAAACGGTCGCTTGGGCAAGCTCCAGGAGGTGCTCTGCCACAACTGGCCCGGGTCCCGGCCGTACGGCGATTTCGAGCTTCCCGGCGAGCCGGTCCCGGAAGGCATGGACTGGGACCACTGGTGCGGCCAGACCGAGCCCGTGCCGTTCAGCATGCACGTCTACCTCACCTACAACGACCCCGGCTGGCACAACATCCGCCGCTACTCCGGAGGAGACACCGCCAACTCCGGCTCGCACGCGCTGGACGTCGTCCAATGGGCCCTGGGGACCGAGGAGACGGGGCCCGTCGAGGTCGAGCCGCACGGCGACCGCTACAATAGCGCGGTCACCTTCCGCTATGCCGACGGCGTGCTGCTCAAGCTGACCAACGACGTGACCTCCGACGACGTCTCCGGCTTCGGGGCCATCTTCGTCGGCGAGCGGGGCAAGCTCGTGATGCACCGCGGACGCTTCAACACCGTCCCCATCGCCCTCTCCCAGGAACCGCTCGGGGAAGGAGACCTGCGGCTCTACAAGAGCGATCACCACTTCCAAAACTGGATCGACTGCATCAAGTCGCGCGAAAAACCGGTGGCCGACGTCGAGATCGGCCACCGCGCCTGCACCATCTGCCACCTGGCCAACATCGCCCGCCGCACGGGCCGCAAGCTCACGTGGGACCCTTCCCAAGAAATCTTCCCCAACGACGCCGAAGCCAACACCCACCTCTCCCGCCCCCAGCGGCCGGGTTACGAGTTGCGCGAGGCGGTGTAGGCCCGGCGTGTGCCACGACTCCCTGGCCGCCGCGGTCGCTCGGTGCTTACGCGGCCCCTTTGCGCCGGCGGAGGCTGTAGCCGAGCACGGTTATGATGCCGATGCCCCACAGGACGAGGCTCGAGGGCTCAGGAATGGCCTGAAAGTTCAGATTCAGGCTGTTGCCCACCTGGCTGAGCCAGAAATTTCCCCCGCCAAGGTCGTTGTAGAAACCGCTGTACTCCAGGAGGAAGTAATCGGCGGAAAAGCCGCTGATTCCGCCCCCGGCGGTAAGGAACGTCCAGCCATAGCTCTGCATGTTGTCGAAGTTGGCGAGCAGGCCCGGATTGTTGTCCGGGAGCAGGGAATCCATGTCGATCAGAAACGGGTTCAGAGCCGTGGCGGTGATGTTCAGCGTATCGTCGATGGCGATCAGGTCCCAGTTGAGGCCGGCGATGCCGGTGGCGTCGTTGATTTCCCACAAGAGCGTGCCGCCGCCTTCCAGCAGGCCGCTGCCCCAGTTCATGGTGCCCGGACTGTCGCCGGGCGAGACCAGACTGCCGGCGGCGATCGTCACTGCGTCCTCGAAGATCCCCGAGCCTGTCAACAATCCGCCGGACTGGTTCAGGACGTTGCCGGAAATCGTGCCGTTGTTGACCAGGCTCCCGGCGTTTTGGATCGTGCCGGCCGAGATCATCGCGTCGGTCACTTCGACCGACCCGGTGCTCCAGATCTTCATCGTGTCGCCAACGGTGACCGTGGCGCCGTCGTTGACATACAGACTGCCGCTCCCGCCGGCGCTCGAGTTGTCACCGCCGATGTATAGCGATCCCGTGTTGGTCCATCTTGAATCCGTGCCGGTGACGGTGGCGGTCCCGTTGGAGCCGCTGTAACGCCCAACATAGCCGTCCGCGTTCGACACCGCGCCGCCGGTCTGCGTGAAACGTCCTGAATCGTCGTACCCAATCACAAGCCTCTCTCCGACCGACAGACTCTGCCCCGCGTTCAAGGTGAAATCCCCATAAGGCCAACCCGTGGTATGCCCAATCTCCAGCGAACCAGGAAACGACATATTATCCCCAAACCCGGTCAGCCTATTGACGCGAAGTGTGGAGCCACTACCGCTTGAATTGAAGATTCCATCGCTTTCCAAAATGAAAGAGTTCGCGATAACCGTGCCCCCGTTGAGATTAAACGTCCCTGTGGTCCCATACCCAACACGGATACGGCCGTACGGGAATCCCGATTTACGGACATCCAGAGTTCCGCCGGAAATCGTGTACGTTCCGCTGCCAGAGTATCTGCCAACGTAGAGATCACCGCTAACCGTATTTGTGCCACCGGTCTGAATGAAACGGCCACTCCCCCCATCGCCGATGTTTTCCTGCGAAGCCGATAGTCGTCCTCCTCCACTCAGTCCATACGTGCCGGTAGAGCCATTAAATAGGGCCAGGTTGAGTTCCCCTGTGATGTTGTGCGTCCCACTGCTGAGCCTATAAGTGCCGTTGCCGCCAGGCAGGTACCCAAGATGTACGTCCTGACGGGAATAATGTACTCCCCCTGATTGAACGACCGTTCCCCTCCCAAACCGGCCGATATATTCATCCCCCAGCGGCGCCGCCGACCCGCTGGTGAGGCTTCCGCTGATCATCCTGAGTGTCGCGTTTGCGTCGATGTAGAGCGCCGCGCACCTCTCCCCGTAACTTGACACAGTGGCCGTGGCCCGATACTTGTCGATCCACACCGTGTCACTGCTCGTAGGCTCACCACTCGGGCTCCAATTGGTCCCCGTGCCCCAATTGCCCGTTGTTGCTTTCCAGTGCTTAGTAGCCCCGTGCGTCGGCACAGCAAACGCGTTCACAACAACCAAACATATGACCACGCGTCGCATCTTTGCCTCCTTGAAAATGGCGGCCAGAGCCAGACCAACGATAAGGGACGCATTGTGTGCCAGTCGAATGACCGATCGGTTGCACATCATCAAGGCCTCCTCTACTCTGT
>JBDRTC010000504.1:0-2884 GCA_043824335.1 Planctomycetota bacterium
GGTCGAGCCGCGTGAGTTCCAGGGGCTCCGCTCTGGGAAGATCACCGTCCGCCCGCAACGTGCCCTGTTCGGCGCTGTCCGCACCTGTCGCTCGCGGCGTCCCCCACGAAGCCACCTCGCCCTTGGCCCAGTCGACCATGCGCTGACGCAACTGGGCCGTCTGCTCCTGGTCGTGGGCGCCGGTGGGGTCGTCGTCCGGGGGCAACTCGGCCCGGGTGGTCAGGTCGGTGCTGAGAAACTTCGTCCGCAGCGTGGAGAGCAACTGGCTGTAGAGCCGGCCGGAGTCCTGAAACCGCACCTCGAGCTTCGTCGGGTGGACGTTCACGTCGACCACCTCCGGCGGCATCACGAGCCAAAGGAAGGCGATCGGGTAGCGGCCCGTCATCAAGAGGCCGCGATAGGCTTCGCCCAAGGCGTGTTGGAGGGCCCGGTCCCGGATATAACGCCCGTTGAGGAAGAGGTACTGCATCCGGTTGTTGCTACGGCTCTGGCTGGGATGGGCCACGTAGCCGGTGAGCTGCACCTCGCCGTCGGCGCTCTCGACGCGGATCAGGTTGTCGGCCAGCCCTCGCCCCGCCACCAGGGCGATCCGTTCCAGCCATGCCTCCCCGGCCGGAAGGTCGAAGACTTGCCGGTCGTTGTGCCGCAGGGTGAAGTGGATTTGCGGCGCGGCCAGCGCGATTCGGGTGAAGGCCTCGGTGGTGTGGCCCATTTCGGTCTGCGTGGCGCGCAAGAATTTTCGGCGGACCGGCGTGTTGAAGAAGAGGTCGCGGATCTCGACGGCCGTTCCCACCGGGCATCCGTAAGGGCTCACGCCCGACGCCTCGCCGCCGACCACCTCGATCTCGGCCCCGCTTTCCGCTTCGGCCGTGCGGCTTCGGATACACAACCGGCTCACCGAGGCGATCGAGGCCAGCGCCTCTCCGCGGAACCCGAGCGTGCCCACGCGGAACAGGTCGTCGGCCGAGGCCAGCTTGCTCGTGGCGTGGCTTGCCACGGCCAACTCCAGCTCGCCGGCCGCGATGCCCCCGCCGTTATCCACCACCCGAATCATCTCCGCCCCGCCCCCCTCGATCGCAACGTCGATCCGCGTGGCCCCGGCGTCCACGGCGTTTTCCATCAACTCCTTCACCACGCTCGCCGGCCGTTCAATCACTTCCCCGGCGGCGATTTTGTTAACCAGGGTCTGAGAAAGTCGTCGGATGTGGGGCATAGTCGACCAAAGTGCTTCCGTAGACGCCAGTTCCGTGCCAGTGCGCATTGTAGCCTGGTAGCGAGGGGATGCGAGGGGGGCCTTGCCGGCGAGGGGGACGGGTGGGTGGCGGCCCGGCCTCGGCTTTCCCGCGGCTGCGGGCTGCTGGCGGTCGTCGTGCGGCTGGTGTGGTACATCGACCCAGAAACCCGAACGGCCGAAATCTTCCTCGCGCCCGAGGAGCGGACGGTCATCGACGATCAGCCCTCCGGGCCAGTCGTGCTGGCTTGCCGCTGTGCGAGCCATTTTTTCAGGGACTGGGGGCTTTCTTTCGAGCGGCGCCCGGCGAGCATGCCGGCAATGCTCAGATCCTCGTCCAGGTCGGGCCAGTGAATATAGCCTCCGTCGCCGATGATCTCAAAATGCCCGCGCTCGTTCACGCTGCCGTACCAGAGTCGCGGATACCAGGCGAGCGGAACTGTGAGTGTGCGCCCATCCATGAGTTCCACCACCAAATTGTCCTCGTCGACCCGCACATCGCGGGCTCGAGCTTCCTGGATGTCAGCCGCCGAAGTGTTCATGCCAGCGCTCCAAGAAGAAGACGTGATGGTCCTGCACCAACTTGCCGATGGTGTTCAGTTCGTGCGATTTGAAACCGCCTCCCCTCTCTAATGATACAGGATCCAACCAGAACTTCGCTACCATCTTCTCTCGCTGGACGTGCACGTGAGGCGGTTCTGGAGAATCCTGCGATACGAAAAACACTCGATAAGGGCCTGAGACCAGAACAGTAGGCATTAGTCAGGATACCTCCGCAGCGTTTCTGCCTCCGTTCAGCCCGGCCTCGACCGTGGTCGTAACGTCCACGCCCCGCTGGCGTAGCCCTTCGGCCACTGCCGGATCGACGTGCTCGTCAAGATGGTAGCGAATCTCCACGCGTGCCGTTCCGTCGGAGCTTGTCCAGGAGCCCTGGGCCGCTTTGGGCCTTCATCTCGGCAACGAACTGGTCGTCTTCCCGAATCTGCCGGTCGATTTCCTCGCGATGGTCGTGATAGTAGGCCAGCGCGGCGTACACGTCGGCCAGCGAAAGCTGCGGGAAATCGGCCACGATCTGGTCCGGCGACTGGCCCTGCTCGGTCCAGAGCACAATATCCTGGACACGAATCCGTTGGCCGGCAATCCGAGCCCGACCGCCGCAGACGCCGGGCGTCACCTCGATATGTCGTTTTTCTAGGGTTGGTTCCATGACCTAATTCTACCGATTGGCGGTGCCGAAGTCATCCCCAAGAGAATCCCTATCTACAGCTTGTACTCCTTAATCTTCCGATACAGCGTCCTCTCCCCGACACCCAACATCCTGGCGGCTTCTTCGCGGTTGCCGCCGGCAACGCGGAGGGTTTCGGCGATGAAGAGTCGCTCCAACTCATCGAGAGGCTTGCCAACGAGATTGGTCAGGGACGCGGTCGCTGGCTCGCCTGCGGGCTCGTCGCGGTCGGCCAGCTCGTCGGGCAAGTCGTCGACGTCCAAGACGCCGTCGGAGTCTACCACGACCATGCCTTCCACAATGCGGCGTAACTCGCGCGTGTTCCCGGGCCAATTGTGGGACAGCATCTTCTGCATCGCCGCGGAGGAAGGTCCCCTGATTTGCTTGTTGTACTTGTGACCGTAGAACTTCATAGATTCGTTGATCAG
>JBDRTC010000505.1:0-16713 GCA_043824335.1 Planctomycetota bacterium
CAGCACTGCTGGACAAGCCAGCAGTGGCACCCTTTTTCAACGGGTTGCTGGTCGTCATCGTCCCAGGAGATTCACCGCCCGGACGGTCCGCATG
The DNA here is from genome assembly GCA_043824335.1 of Planctomycetota bacterium. GTDB lineage: Bacteria > Planctomycetota > Planctomycetia > Pirellulales > Thermoguttaceae > JBDRTC01. The sequence goes on from JBDRTC010000505.1 coordinate 95, forward strand.
CGCTCTTCAACTTCCGGCGGCAGGTAGCCTTTCATCCAGGCCTTGGCCCGGTAGTTGAACTCGTCGCCGTTGGGAAGGAGCTTAACGGGCGGGTGGCTGAGCGCCACCGGATTTTTGCCCCGGGGTGTGGTGTGCGGATTCTCGTGGCAGCCCACGCACGACTTCGTTTCCCCGGCGCGGGGATAGATCCAGGTGAGCTGATTGCCGACCACGCGGCGGTCGCTGTCGAGCACCTGGAAGTGCATCAGCCGGTCGGCGGGAACTTCCACCGAGAACGATCCATCGGCCGCCAGGGGGAGGGTTCCCAACACCCGGGCGAACAGGCCGTGGTGGTTCTTCCAAATCGGCCACGGATTGGTGTGCGTGCTGTGCCGGCCAACCACCGGCATCCCTTCCACCAGCCGGATCAGCCGGCCGCGGACGGGCACGTCGGCCTCGCGCGTTACGAACACCGAGGAGCACACAAACCGGCCGCTGTACGCCCCCGGCCTGGTTTGGGCGGAGTGGACCATCGGCGGCCGCCGGGCCACGACGGGCCGCGGCTCGAAATCGGCCGCCTCGGGATCGTTGTAGATCAGCTTGAGCTCTTGCGTCGCCGGATCGACCAGGTAGAGCCCCAGGTCGATCTTGTCGCGGTCGAACTCCTTGAGCGTCGAGGAGCACAAGAGCCGTCCGTCGGGAAGCGGAAACGGCGTCGTGTATACCCGGGTCTTGTTGTCGGGCGTGACGATCGTCTCCGCGTCTCGCCGGCCCGAGATCAAGGCCAGGCCCGCTTGGGTTGCCACGACGATGTGCCGTCCGTCGGGCATCGCCTGCGGCTGGGTCATTCGCAAGACGCCGAACCGCGTGGGGTTCTCCACGTTCCCGAGCCGAGATCGCGGCCCGTAATCGAGCCCGTGCCAGAACTCCCGCCGCTCCGGCCCGTAGAGCACCACGTCTTGCGTGCCGTCGGCGTGGACGGCGTGAAGCGTCAGCTCGGTCTTGATCCTCGCATAAAACATCTCCAGGCGGCAGAAGGCGATCCGCCCGTCGTGGAGCACGGCCGGCTCGTTGTCCCGACCCGCGTTGGTGGCGATCCGCTCGATTCCGGCGCCGTCGCGATTCATCACGTAAAGGGCGTTACACTGATAGCCGTGGTACTCGTCGCGGATGCCGCTTCGGGTGGAGGAGAAGACGATCCGCCCGTCGGGTAGGTACGCCGGACCGACGTCGTGATACGGTCCGGTCGTCACCTGCTCGAGCCGGGTGCCGTCGACGGCGATCCGCCAGACGTGCCACCAGGGATCGTCCTGGCCCCGGCGGCTGAAGATCACCTCGCGCCCGTCCCAGGAAATCTCGGGATCGGCCACGTAGCCGTCGGAAAAGGTCGTCAACGGACTGACCGCCCCGTCAGGGCGCGGGGGTCGCAGCACGTAGAGGTTGCGGCCCGGTCGGTACGTCGGCCCCGGATCGCTGTAGACGTACGTGCGCCGCCACCGGTCGGCAAGCTCGACGGTGCCCACGTCGTTGGGCATCAGGTTGTCGCCTTTGAGAAAGACGATGGCCTCGGGCTCGGTGCCGTCGTGTTCTGAGGGGGACAGTCCCATTTTCGCGTTGCGAAAATCGGGACAGTCCCCAGGCGACTCCGCGTGTTGTGAGGGGGACAGTCCCATTTTCGCGTTGCGAAAATCGGGACAGTCCCCAGGCGACTCCGAGTGATTGACGTTCGCCTCGGGTGGCGGCGGCGGGATCCCGGGCAGCTTGATTCCGTGGAACCGGAAAGTGTCTTGGGCAAGGTGCCGTATGCTCTCGAACGGGTGCGCGGCCATCGCCTCGCCGAGCGCCCGGGTCGCCTCTGGACTTGTGCGGTCGGCCAACAGATCGCCCAGCGCTTGGGCGGCCGCGTAGCGGACTCCCAGCGTCGACCGCTCGTCGTTGAGGATTCCCACGATCAGCTCGGTGTGCCCATGCGCGGCCAAGAGCCCCAGCGCCCGGACGAACGCTTCCCGCCATCGCGGAGCCGGATCGTCGTACTCGTCGAACTTGAAAGTGCCGCAGTAGCCGTACCCGGCCTCGGGCTTCGCCTGCCGGAGCGCCCGGGCGATCGGCTCGACGGCCCGGCGGTCGCCCAGCCAGGCGAGCGTCTTGGCGGCGTTCATCCGCACCCAACCCTCTTCGTGCTCCAAGAGCGCGATCAACCGGGGGAGGTCGTCCGAATAGGTGCACAACACGGGCAGCCAGTTTGAAGCACAGATTGTTTCCCGTTCGGCGGAGGCGGCCTCCGCATACCCCGGCGGCTTCGGCCACTCGGGGCTCTCCGGTGGCTTGGGCGCGCGGCGCGGCTGTCCGAGCAGCTCAAAGGCGTGCTCGCAAGCCTCCTGCCGGAGACCCGAGGCTTCCATCAAATGACGCGTGATGAGGTCCACCGCGCCCGGCTCGTAGAGCATGGCCCGATCGTGGTCGCGGGGCAGATTGGCCATCACGAGCGGGGCAAGCTGCCGAAGCGTCCGGCGGTCGTCCGGACCGTCGAGCGGCAGGCGGCAAAGCGAGTAGGAGATCCAGTACGGGGTTTCCAGCATTCGGTCTTCGGCGACGTCCGACGGCGGTCCGCCCCAGTTGTCGTCGGTCGGCACGTCAGGCGGCCACGCGCCGTCAAGCTGCTTTGCGTATCGAGGATAGGCTGCGAGCAAGTGTGCAACCGCCCGGCGATCGCCGAAATCCCCGAGGGCCTCGGCGGCCGCGCGGGCCCACATCGTGTTGTCCAGATAGCCGAGGAGGGCTTGGAACGCCTGCTCGTCGCCGAGCCGGCCCAGCGAACGGATGCCGGCCCGGACCATGGGGCGATAGGGCGGTTCCGTCGTCGGTTCTTCCCCAAGGACCTCCAAAATCGCCGCCGTTGCTCCTTTGCCCCCGAGCATGCCCAGCGCGCGAAGGCCCCGCTCCACTGCCCACTCGATCGGACCGTTCCGCTCGCCCTCCCTTAGCTCGTTGCGGCTAAGCTTGACCTCGATGAGTGTGGAGGGAGCGAGCTTCCATGGCAGCACTGGCGAGACGCCAGTGGCACCCAACCGGTTACCCAACCGGTCATTTCGATTTTGAACGCCCACCAGCGCGAGCACTTTCTCCGGCGGCCGATCCTCGGGCACGGTCGCCCACCAGTCGCGCCACGCCTTGGCTTGTGCATCCCGCTGGTCGGAAGATTCCAGCGCGTCAAACGAAAACTCCATCCCGGTGAGGTTGGTGAGCGAGACGTGCGCGGCCTGGCGCGTGAGCCAATCCTCGTCGTCCAGCGCGGTCAGGAGCGGCCCGATCGAGTCGCGCTCCCCGCACCAGGCCAAGGCCATGGCCGCCTGGCGTCGCACGTCCGCCGAATCGTCCTGGAGCTGCCTCGCCAAAGCGTGCCGAGCGGCGTACGCCCGAAGAAAACCGAGTGCCTCGGCGGCCCCCGCCCGGACGGCCGGCGAATTGGAATCGAGCTTCGCCAGGTTCTCGGCGACTTGCTGATCGTAGGGTCCGGCCGCCGGATCCTCAGCCGATGCCGGCTCGGTCGAGAGCGTCAGTGCGATCAACCCAGATAACGTGAAACACAAGATGCGTGCCATGGGCAGGTCTGGGCGTCCCCTCAGTCCAGCAGGAAGCAGTAAACCCCGAGCAGATTGCGGACGTAGAGCCGGTTCTTGACCAGGGCCGGATGAGACCAAACGTCGCGGTCCGTGCTGGGGACGTCCTGGAACAGGTCGAGCGTGGAGACAGGGTCGAATCCCTTCTTCGTCGCCCGGAGCAGGTAGAGCTTGCCCGACTGGGTCGTGACCAGCACGCGGCCGTTGCCGGCGATGAAGGAGCAGTAGTCGATCAGGGGCTCGTCGTCGGCCTCCCAGAGGGTCGCGAGCCCGTCGTCCAGGTCGAGGCAGACGAGGGCCCCAAAATTGCCAAAAACCATTCCGTCGAGCACGACGGGCGTCGACGTGTCGGGGGCCAGATCGTCGTTCCTGGCGACCGGCTTCGGGTCGATCCGGCCTTGCTGGTCGAACTGGTAGAGACGCGTGCCGTTGTTTTCCGTGCTGACCAGGAGCCTTTTGCAAAGATCGCCCACGACGATGGGCGTGGGTACGTTGAAGTCGCCGTCCCACTCGGGCATTAGCTTCCAGAGCCGTTGGCCGGTCTCTGGGTGCCAGCCGCCCAGCGAGATCGCGTCGTAGCCGACGATCTGGCGCACTCCGCCCAGCTCGGCAAGGATGAAGCTCGAATAGCCGGGCGGCTCGCCGGGCGTGGTCCAGAGCACCTTTCCCGTGAGACGATCCAGGGCCGCGATCGAAGCCTCCTCGGCGCCGGGGTTGACGATCAGCTTGTCGTCGACCACCAGCGGCGTGGAGCACGTGCCCCACGTGGGGAGCTTCGCGCCGAAGTCGCCCAGCAAGTTCCGCTTCCAGACGACCTCGCCGCTCTTGAGATTCACGCAGTGGAGGTCGCCGAACGCGCCCAAGAGGTAGACCAGCTCGCCGTGGATGACGGGACTGGCTCGCGGCGTGTTGGTGAAGTCCATTTCTTTCGGGGCCGGGTAGCTGATCTTCCACAACTGGCGGCCGGTGTCGGCATTGAGGCAGCGGAAGACGTCGTTCTGGAGAGGAAGGTCCTTGTCGGCCACGACGACGTAGCCGGAGTCGACCGCAATTCCCGCCATCCCCGGCCCGGTGAGTGTCCGTGCCCAGAGAAGCCGCTCTTTGGAAAAATCGGAAAGATCGGCCGGAAGCGTTTGGGGGACGTGCTCACTGATCGCATCGCGGCGAGGTCCCCGCCAGTCGGGCCATGCGGGGATCGAATCGGTCCGGCCGCGGCGCATCGCCGGCAGCGTGACGAAACCGTCTCGCGATTCCATCGCGGCCAAGAGGTCCGGACGACCGCCGACCTCCTTGAGGGTCCCCAGAAGCCCCGTTTCAAGTTCCGGGCCAACGCGATCGGTGGCAAAGACGCCGATGAAGGGGACGGGGTCCGTGTGGCCAACGACCCGCAGCGTTCCCTTGTCGATGGCGCCGCATCCCTCCAGTAGCGGCATCGCGTAGCTGGAGATCACGGCCGCGTCGGCCTCCTCCTCCACCACGGCCAGCGCGGCGGTCGTGCAGCTTGGACTCTCGGGAATTTCCGGCGGAAGCGGCACATCGAACGCCTCCAGCGAGGCCAACGCCGCGGCTCGCTTCTCCGCCGAATCCTCCGGGCCGAAAAGGATCCTGTAACCGGTGAGGTCCTCGACTGACGCGGCCGGGTCCGCTTCGCGCACGACGAACAGGCCGGTCTGATTCACCGTGCCTTCCATGCCCGTGAGCATGGCCAAAGTGCGGACGCCGAGTTTCGCCCGGGCGGCGTCGAAGACGACCTCGGAACACTTGCCGATCACCAGGTCGACGCCTCGCTCGATTTCGGCTTGCGGCTGCTTGAGGCTCTCGGCGTAGGCGATCTCGACGGGCCTCGCGAGCCGCTCTTCGAGGAACGTGCCGAGCTCGTCGTACTTGCGCTGAGCGTACCCGGCGACGCAGTCGCACGCCAACTGGTTCGAGAGGGGGTCCATCACCACGATGCGAAGCGGCGATCGCTCCGCATCGGGCGCGGGACTATCCTCGGCGCCAAATCCCGCGAAGGCCGCCAGGGCGACCGTCAAAAAACCGAATACGACGCCCTGGCCGGGTCGTCGGGCTTTTGTCTTTCTCATACTTCCTCTGGAGCACGCGGATGAGGTTGTTCTTGACGTCCATCGCGTAGACCCGGTCGCCGTTGGGCGTGACGGCGATCGCGATGTTGCTGCAGGAAGCGGCCAGATGCCCGGCCCTGGTGAAACGCTCCACGCCAAGGTAGCCGACCAGCCCGAGGTACTTGCCGTCGGTCGTGTAGCGTTTCACCCGTGCCAACCCCGACTCGGCCGTATAGAGTGTCCCTCGGCCATCGAAGCAAAGGTTCATGGGATTGCAGCAGGAGCCGAAGCCTTCAACGTCGGTGCGGCTTCGCTCTCCCCATTTGCCGAGGACCTCGCCGTTTCGGTCGTAGCGGACAATCCGGTGCGTGGAGTTTTCGGCGAGATGGACCACGCCCGCTCGGGCAACGATGTCGCACCGTTGGCAGCAGCCGCGCAGATCCTCGGCGAGCAACTGCGGGTTGCCCAGTCGTCGATCGAAGCGAAAGAGCCTTGAGCGGGAGCCCGTGCTCCAGCCCGAGCCGAAGGCCACGAAGACGTCGCGCCCGGAAACGGCAATGCCGGAGATTCGGATCGGCCGCTGCATCAGCCTACGGCGACGGTCCGTAATCTCCGAGGCGGCGTCCTCCGGGACCCGGGCCGTGCGGCAAACTCGACCCAACGAGTCGAGAATCGCCAGCCGGCCTTCTCCGCCGCAATAGATCATGCCGTTTTCGGCCACGTCGATCGCTTCCGGGCCGAAGTCGAGCTTGATCCCGCCGATCAGGCGGCCACGACGGCTGATGACCTTGATCTCCTTCGCCTCTGCATCACCGGCCAGGAGACGGCCGTAGCGGTCGAGCCGCAACGTGCTCAGCCGCTTGAACTCGATCGCCAGCGGCTCGATTTCCTGGTGAGAGGCCGTTTCGGCGGCGACGTCGACGAACGTCTCGGCGGGAGGTTCCTTCTCGGCGGGCCGGGCCGTCGAGGAAATGAGCGCCGCCAGAACACTGAGAAGGAGCATTCGTCCGGCGATTCTCATGGCGTGCCGTCTTCGATGACAAAGTCTGTGTTGAGGAATGGTACTCGTCGCGCGATGCGTAAAGAAACTCGTCTCTCTCCCCGTCAGGGTGCTTGTCGTTCACGGCCTACTTGAAGATGTCCGAAAAACGTCGTCGATACCGCCAGACCCATCTGAAAGAGTCGTCGGGATCGACGGTGCAAGCCCACGGAATGTTCGAAGAGTATCTGACCACGAGCTTCGAAATCACATCTCTTCCGAGAGTGACATAGTCTCGCGGCCTGCCCGGATTCCCTCTCAGGGCAATAGCGCGGGTCGGAACCCGTGGCAACCCCGGTATGCCGATCAAGACATAGTACCACGGGTATGTGTTTGTACTCCCGTCAAATGCCCCGATTGGGCCGGTTGTGCCGCTCGGATTATATCCGAGCCTATTAACAAACTCCAAGGGGATCACCGTGATGATGGCGCCGGTATCCCACAAGGCAGGCCACGTCTTTTCTCCGTCGTTCTCCGGGACAAATCTCCCGCGGCTGGTAAGCACGCGCACGCCGTGCGAAATCGGCACGTAGTCCGACATGCGCGTGCCAGGGAAGACGCGCCAGGAGACCTTCTTCTCCGCCTGAAACTTCATGGCTCGAACTCGACCGGCAATGGAGACTCGAAATGTGCGAAGGGATATTCCGGTTCGCCCTCGTCGCCTTCGTCGCACACTCGACATATGGCGATCGGTCCCTCATGTGTCGCTCGATTCTCCACTCTAACCGCCAGCCGGAAATCGTCCACATCAGAATCGATGACCTCGCCGTGATGGATTGCCACGAAGCGCGCACTGTGGGTCCGCAACAAATCCGGCTTCAAAGCCTGGAACGCCTGCAACTCCTGACGCAGTTTGTCTTCAACAGCGACCTGCCTCTCGGCGCTCTGTTGCTCTGGAGCTCCAGCAAATGGCGGACATTCGGAAGCGATCTCACCCGGTTGGGGTCGTAGCGCGTCAGGGGGTCGCTGCTGTGAACTGCCCGGAATGTCGGCCCGAGCCGGCTCAGATTCATCAGGAAAGTTCCGTCTGAGCTGAAGGGCCAACTGGTCAATTGGCTCGTCAAGAAGCGCAGCGCTTCCGACAGCCCTCGCCAGTTGTCTGGTCCGTCCGAAACACCTTGACCTGGAAATTTCTTGACTGATCAAACTGAGCAGGCTGCTGCCTGCAGCAACGGGCCGGAGGACCGCCTGCAGAAGCTGGTTCACGTCAGGCGTCACGTCGAACTTCCTCTGCAGCAAGTGGTAGAGAAAGGCCGTTGCCACCTTAGGGTGTAACTGCTCAGCGAACCCCAGCGTGAGCGTCGTAAGCTCATAGCACAACGCAGCCTCGTTGCGCATCATCACCCGCCCATTCCTCACGACGAAAGCCCCCTGGACCCGCACCTGCATAATGCGAAGCATTTCCAACGCGCTCGCCGCGTGCGCAGTTAGGGGGGGCGGGAGGCCCGGGCCCAACTTTTCTGAGAGAAGATACAGCAGAACCTGCTTATCCGCCTCGCGAACAAAGCGGATCTCGCCGGTCTCGCTACGGTACACAACAGCGAATCTTGAGGAATGCATCTCGACTCTTTCCCTCAGGCGAACAGATGCTCGATGTGTGCAAAGTCCCTCAGACCTTACCTTTGCGTCATTGGGGCGGCGTTTTGATCGAAGCTGGCAAAGGGAGGGGCCATATCCTCCAGTTCCGACGCTTTGCACCCAGTCTGCATTCCCCACCCAAGGGATTCTACCCCAAAGAAGGGGGCGAAGCAATGCCTCCACGGGCTGGGCCCAGCGCACCTGTCGAAACATGCCCCGCCCCTTCCCGATTGCCTCACTGGACGTGCCAATTCAGTTCGTACCCGTGTTTGCCGCCAAACCAGCGGGGGTAGGGGACTCATTGGAACACGTCCCGGCGAGAGACCAACTCACTGATCGGAGAAACTCGGCGCAGCACCGCCCCGTTCGATCATCCGCTGGATCGAAAGGAGGTTGAGCATCAGGTGGCGGGGATGGTGGAAGTTGCCCACCCGCTCGTAGTGTTCCACGAACGTGCCCTTGCGATCGGGCCAGAGGTCCCAGAGGGCGTAGCCGTGCTTCTTCAGGGGGAACGTCTCGTGGACATAGGTGAAAATCCTGGAGAACCACTCCTTCGCCCAATCGGCGCCGGTGTGCTCGATCACGAACAGCGTGCCGATGAGGGCCTCCTCATGGACCCAGAGGGCCTTGTCGAGGATCCAGGTGTTTTGTTCGATGTTCTTGCAGCCGCGGAACAGTCCGCCGTAGACGTCGTCCCAGGCGACTTCCATGTGACGTCGCAAGAGCCGAGCGGCTTTCTCAAAGAGCCCTCGATCCTTGCGGCGATGCGCTTCGTAGATCACCATCCACAAGGTTTCGATGCCGTGACCCGTGTAGACCAGATCGCGGTACTCGTTGTCCGGGCGCGACATGTCGTGGTTGAGCACTTCGTTGATGAGATCATAGGCCGGATTGTAGTGGTGCTCGAAGATCGCGCCGATCGAACGGCGCACGATCGCGTCGATCTCGGAATCCTCCCGGTGAGCGAGCATCTGGGAGCCGAGCCGCACGAGTAGCATCCAGACGCCCAGCAGCCGCACCCCGGGCATTTCGCTCCCCGGGTCGCCGGCCAGGTAGACTTGAGGGGCCGTGGGGTCGTAGTCCGGCCGGTCGTAGAGGGCAATACACTTGAGCAGAATCTTCTTGGCCCTTTCCCAGTAGCGGTCGTCGCCCGAAGCCCGGGCGTACTCCGCCAGGCCGTTGGCGATGAACAGGTCGCCGTACACCTGCTTGGCCACGGGCACGTACTTGCCGCCGATGTATTGGCCGGTGGCGGCGACCGCGTTGCCTTCCTTGTCATACTCGGCGGGCCACAGGTCGTCGCCTTTGGGGGGATCGCGGAGGATGAACTCGGCCGCCTTGCGGGCCACCTCGATATACTTCTCTTCCCGGGCCAACTCGTTGTACAGGAACGAGTAGACCCAGATGCCGCGCCCGACGTACCAACTGTTCTTCCTCGTGTTGAGGTTCGTGCCGTCGCGGTCGGTGTTGCACATGAAGCCGCCCCGCTCGTGGTCGATGACGAACTTCTCCATGAACGGGAGGAAGTCGTCAAACAGGTCGTGGCGGTATTGTTGGCGGAGCTGTTCGAGCGTGCGACCGGCGAGCTTCCCGCCCTCCGTTGCCGGGAGGTCGCCCTTGCCAATCGGCTTCGTCTCCTTGTTCGCGGAGCCTTCTTCCGCGGCTCGGCACACGCTCGCGCCGACCCACGAGAAGGCGGCGCCCGCGGAAAGCGTCAAGAGTTCTCGCCTGTTCATGGTGGCCCCTCTCTCGTTGTCTTGCTCTATTTTCGCACGTAGGTTATGCTTCAGCATATCACCCTGGAGGTCCGACGTGCTGGAGCGTGGCCCACACTTCTACTTGTGTGATATGCTGAAGCATGCACTGTAGAAGGAGAAAACGCAAGGGTGCTGGTTTTCACCGCGGCGGACTTGCAGGCGGTGGCGTGAGGCCGAGGGCGTTTCGCCTCGCAGCGATTCGGCACGAGGGACTCTGATACCTGCGGGACAAGTGGGGCTTAGAATCGCTCTGGGGGCGTCGGGCCCGCGGGCGACACGAGGCGGGTTGCGGAGTTGCCGTTCCGAGCCATTCGAGACAGCCAATGAGCCATCAGCAAGGTAGCATCGCCTACGTCTTTCGCGTGTGCCTCGTGGCGACTCTGGGCGGATTGTTGTTCGGCTACGATACCGCGGTGATCGCCGGTGCCATCGGGTTTCTCGAGACCTGCTTCAAGATGGACCCGCCGACCGTCGGTTGGGCCACATCGTGTGCCCTGGCCGGCTGTGTATTAGGTGCGGGAGGCGCCGGCTGGTTTAGCGACCGCTTTGGAAGGCGCAACACGCTGAGCCTCGCGGCCGTGCTGTTCCTGGTTTCCGCCATCGGTACGGCCATACCACGAACTCTTACGCAGTTTATCATCTTCCGCATCATCGGCGGCGTGGGAGTCGGGGCCGCGTCGATGACCAGTCCCATGTACATCGCCGAGATCAGCCCGGCTCGTTTTCGTGGGCGTCTGGTGAGCGTGAACCAACTGGCAATCGTCTTCGGCATGCTGGTCGTGTATTTCGTCAACTACTTCATCGCCGGCCTGGGCGACGAGGCCTGGAACGTGACGACGGGCTGGCGCTGGATGTTCGGCTCGGAGGCGATCCCGGCACTGGCACTGCTCGTGCTCATGTTCACGGTGCCCGAAAGCCCGCGATGGTTGAGCAAACAAGGCAAGGGGGAACAGGCACGCGCCGTCCTTGTTCGCATCGGTGGTTCCGAGCATGCCGATCGCGAAATGGCCGCGATAAACGATGCGCTGTCCCATGAATCTCCGTCGCTGTCCCAGTTGCTCGAGCCGGGGATGCGTGTCGCCCTGGGAATTGCCGTGGTCCTGGCCATTCTCCAGCAAGTAACCGGCATCAATGTCTTTCTCTACTATGCGCCCGAGATTTTCAAAGCGATGGCTGAGGCACAGGTCGACGCGGCGCTTTTGCAAACGATCGTCGTTGGAGCTGTGAATCTGGCCTTCACGATCATCGCCATCTGGACCGTCGATCGGATCGGCCGCAAACCGCTGATGATCGTGGGCTCGGCGGGGATGGGCCTGTCGCTGACCGCGTTGGGCGTGGCTGCCTTTCTCGGGCGCGCCGACGTCTGGGTGCTGACGTTCGTCCTCGGCTACATTGCCTGCTTCGCGCTATCGGTCGGGCCGGTCACTTGGGTGATTCTGTCGGAGATCTTCCCGACCAAGATCCGTGGCCGCGCCATGGCCATTGCCACCTTGTGTTTGTGGGTGGCCAATTTCGTTGTCTCCCAAACCTTCCCAATCATGGATAAGAACGAGTGGCTGATCGAGAAGTTCAACCACGGTTTCCCCTTCTTCATCTACGCGGCGTTCTGTGCAGTCCTTGCCGTGTTCGTGATCGCCGTCGTGCCTGAGACGAAGGGGAAGACGCTGGAAGAGATTGAAAAACACTGGGAGCTCGAAAGGCCGCGATCACCACACGGGCGAGGTCTATCTGAACGGCATTGCTGATGACAACCTTTGTGTTCCGACCGATCGTAAGTCCTGATTCTTCGGGGGCAGTGTTGACAACCTTTATGTGACACACCAACTGTCAGGATGCCGTGTCCAGGATCGCCCACATGTCGTCTGCGGACATGGTGGCGGTCACGTCGATTGTCGTGATGGCGGCGCCCATGGTGCGGTAATGCTCCAAGAGCGGAGCGGTTCGCTCGGCAAAGAGTTCGAGTTTGCGGCGAACCGATTCCAGGTCGTCGTCGCGCCGGCCGGTTCGATCGCCGCCGACGTCGGTCCGGATCCTCTCCAGCACCGTTTCACCGGAGCAGCGAAGCGAGACGACCGCCTCGACGTGGAGGATCGCGTCGACGGCCTCTGCCTGGCCCACGTGCCGTGGGAGGCCGTTGAGCAGAACGATCGTGCGGGCGTCGGCGCCGTGCTCAGCCAGGAACGACCTGAGGATCCGCTCGGCCAGCGGAAAATGCTCCCGTTCCAACAAGGCGCCGGAGTGAAGCACTTCGTTGAGAAAATCGATATCCGCCCGGCTGATGAGATGATCAGGGCGATTGCGATCGACGATCTGCCGAAGGTTGGCTCCGAAGTCGAAGTGCAGACACCTGGCTTCCCATAGCCCGCGCTCGGCGATCAGATCCCCCAGCGGCGTTTTGCCCGAGCCGGTCGGCCCGACGAGGAGCACGGCCCGGCGGCACGGTTCTGCGTTGTGGTTCCCGTTCTTCATGCTTGATCTTGAGTGGACGTTCCGGGCGTGGAAGTCGGCGGCGTCGGATCACCGGGCGGGTTCGTATCGGCACACGGGATCCGGCTGCGAGTCGACCTCGTCGACATTGGCGATCGCCAGGTGGCCTCGCTGGTCGAGGTGCTCGACGCGCGCCCCCACGTCGGTCAGGGCCAGCATGGCGTGAAAACCCTTCTGACTGGAGTACATCTGCTCGGTGATCTCCCTGACCGAAAGCGGGCGCCCGGCCTTTTCGAGGATGTCGAGCACGCGATCGAGCCGCCGAAGGTGCGTCTCCCGAATCTCGCGGATCCGCTTGGGAACATCTCGGATCGGCGGCTCATGGCCCCCCAAGGCGATCTCGATGCCGTCGAGTCGCAAGACCTTGTCCAGCGAATCGAGGTAGTGCCCCAGTCCGGTGTACGCGGCCACGCTCTCGGGCCAGAGCCAGGGGACGGTGCGCGCGAGGATATGGTCGCCGGCCAACAGCACGTTGCCGACCGCGATGCACACGTGCCCCGGACTGTGCCCCGGCGTGTGAACGATCCGCAAGCCGTCGAGCTCCTCACCGTCGCCAAGCAGGAAGTCGACTGGAACGCTTCGCGGGTTTCCCGAGGCATGCGCGAACGCCTGGAGCACCTCCGGTTGCCGCTCGGGCTCGACACCCGCCTGCTTCGTGAAGCGTGCCAGGGCGTGGTGGGCCAGCACTTCCCGCTCCGCGAAGGCGGTGATCCGGCGGCGGTCGAGCGCGTGCACGGCCACTTCGGCCTTCGTGTGCCGGAGTAGTTCCCAAAGCCCGCCGAAATGGTCGATGTGCGCGTGCGTAATGAGGATCCGCTCGATGTCGCCGGGCCGGACCGGTTCGTTGAATTCGGTGCGTACGGTCTCCAGCCCTGCAAGCACCTGTCGAATCGCCCTCTCTTCTCCGCTCCCGGTATCGACCAGGGTTGGCGGCCCCGCGCCGAGCACCAGGTAAACTCGTCCGGAAAGGTCGGGCAGCACGTCGCACGGGATGCGATAGATTCTCGCCCCACTGGTGGAGACAAAACGCTTTGTGACGGGAAGGCGTGGCATTTGGCAAGTGTAGCCGAGCGCCCGGCCGCCGGCAAGGTTGCGCGAGCTTGCGGCCGGCGCAAAGGAGCGTTAGACTGCCGAGGCTGGGCACAAACCACGGAGGTGTTATTCATGGCGAAGCACGTCCTCGCCCTGGACCAGGGCACAACGTCGAGTCGGGCGATCGTCTTTTCGCGCGACGGTCGAGCCGTGGCCTCGGCGCAACGGGAGTTCGAGCAGATCCTGCCGGCCCCGGGACTGGTGGAGCACGATCCCGAGGCGATCTGGTCGTCGCAGATCGAGGTCGCGCGCCAGGCATTGGCCCAAGCTTCGCTCGATCCCGACGACGTGGCCGCCCTGGGCGTCACGAACCAGCGGGAGACGACCATTCTTTGGGAGCGCGCCACGGGCCGCCCCGTGGCCAACGCCATTGTCTGGCAGAGTCGCGCCAGCGCGGCGATCTGCGATCGGCTCAAGGCCGACGGGCTTGAAGAGACCTTCCGCGAGAAAACGGGCCTGGTCGTCGACGCCTACTTCTCCGGCACGAAGATCAAGCACCTGTTCGACACCCACGAGGGCCTTCGCGCCCGCGCCGAAAAGGGCGAGATCCTCTTCGGCACGGTCGACACGTGGCTCATCTGGCGGCTCTCCGGCGGCCGGTGCCACGTGACTGACTACAGCAACGCCAGCCGCACCCTGATCTTCAACATCCACTCGCTCGACTGGGACGACGAGCTGCTCCGAATCCTCGACGTCCCCCGAGCCATGCTCCCCGAGGTGAGGCCTTCCAGCGAAGTGTACGGCCAGACCGCCAGCGAGCTTTTCGGAAAGCCGATCCCGATCGCCGCCAGCGCGGGCGATCAGCAAGCGGCCACTTTCGGCCAGGCCTGCTTCGAGCCGGGAAGCGCGAAGAACACCTACGGCACGGGCTGTTTCATGCTAATGAACACGGGGGATCAGCCGGTCCCGTCGAAGAACAACCTGCTGACCACCATCGGTTGGGGGCTGGGCGACAAGGTGACCTATTGCCTGGAAGGCTCGGTCTTCATCGCCGGGGCCGTGGTCCAGTGGCTGCGGGACGGCCTGGGGATCATCAAGAGTTCCAGCGACGTCGAACGCCTGGCCGCGACCGTGCCCGACTCCGGCGGCGTGCTCTTCGTACCGGCGTTCGTCGGGCTGGGGGCCCCGCACTGGGATTCCTACGCCCGGGGAACGATCCTCGGCATCACCCGCGGCACCACCGCGGGCCACCTCGCCCGGGCGGCCGTCGAGGCGATGGCCTACCAGACCGCTGATCTGGTCGACGCCATGCAAAAAGACGCCGGCGTGCCCCTTTCGAGCCTGAAGGTCGACGGCGGCGCCTCGGTGAACAATCAATTGATGCAGTTCCAGGCCGATCTGCTGGGAGTGCCCGTGCGGCGTCCGGTTGTGGCCGAGACCACGGCCTTGGGGGCCGCTTATCTGGCCGGCCTGGCGGTTGGCTACTGGCAGGACACGGCCGACATCGCCCGAAACTGGGCGCTGGAAAACGAGTTCAAGTCCCGGATTTCCGCCGAAAAGCGCCAAACCCTTTGCCGCCGCTGGCAAGAGGCGGTCCGTCGCTCGCTGGACTGGGAAGAGCATTGAAGAGCCGCGGAAGAACAAACCACGCCACTTGTTCCCAAGCTCCGCTTGGGAACACTCCCTTTTGGCAGCATTGCTTTGCCCCCGTCGGTGACCCGGCGAGACGGAAGTTGGCGGAAGTGCGGTCCCAAGCGGAGCTTGGGATCGAGGATGTACACGGTTGAATTGTCACGGCCCTTTTGACCCCGGAACGATTCCATGCATCGGCTCGATTTGGAGCAAGTCCGTGCTCGCCGCGTCGAGGAGCTTGCGGCCCATGAGTGGGACGTGCTCGTCGTCGGCGGCGGGATCGTCGGTGCCGGGGTTGCCCGCGATGCGGCCATGCGCCGGCTGCGCGTCGCCCTGGTCGAGCAGCACGATCTGGCTTTCGGAACCAGCAGCCGATCGAGCCGGCTTCTGCACGGGGGGCTCCGCTACCTGGCCCAAGGGCGCATCGGCCTGGTTTGGGAAGCCAGCCGGGAGAAGCGGACCCTGCACCGGATCGCGCCCCATTTGGCCGAGCCGCTCGCCTTTGTGTTTCCCACCTATCGCGGCACCGACTGGCCCTTGTGGAAGCTCGCCGTCGGGGTCAAGCTCTACGACCTCCTTTGCGGCCGACGCAACCTGGGCCCTTCCGCGTGGATGGGTCGCTCCGCGGTCCTCGAGCACCTGCCGGGCGTCGATCCCGACAACCTTACGGGCGCGGTCCGGTATTACGACGCCTTGACCAACGACGCCCGGCTTGTCTTGGATACGCTCCGTTCGGCGGCCGGGCACGGTGCGACCATCGCGAATTACATTCGGCTCGAAGAAGCCTCGCCCGACGGCAACCGATGGCGGTGCGGCATTCGCGACGTCCTTTCCGGCGCTCCTTACGAGGTGACCGCGCGCTCGGTCGTTCATGCCGCCGGTCCCTGGGCGGAAATACTGCCGCAAAGCAGCATCCGACTCCGCTTGACCAAAGGTGTACACCTGGTCGCCGATCGGAGTCGTCTCCCGGTGCTCGACGCCGTGGTCGTGACCGAAGGAAAACGCATTCTGTTCGTGCTGCCGTGGGGCGAGCGCGTGATCTTGGGAACGACCGACACCGACTACGACGGCCCCATCGAGGCCGTACGGACCGAGCCGGCCGACATTGATTACATCCTTGGCGTGGTCAACCGCGGCTTCCCTTCCGCGAAGCTCACGGAGGCCGACGTCTTGAGCCACTGGGCCAGCCTGCGCCCGCTCATCGCCGACGAGAGCGGCGGCCCTTCCGACATCTCTCGGGCGCACCAGATCTGCATGCCTCGGCCCGGCTGGCTCGACGTGGCCGGCGGCAAGCTCACGACCTACCGCCTGATCGCCCAGCAGGTGGTCGACCGCGTGACTGGTCACCTCGGCCGCGAGGCCGTGCCCTGCCGCACGGCCGTCGAACCGCTGCTCGAGCCCGAAACCGTCCGCGATTTGAGCGGAATCCTTC
>JBDRTC010000506.1:0-11673 GCA_043824335.1 Planctomycetota bacterium
GGCACCGGCTGTGGCGGCTCGCGGGGGTGAGTGCGATTAGGAGGAAGAGAGAGCCGCACGGTGAGCACCTTGCCGAGGCGGCCGTTGCGGACCCACTCGCACGCCTGGCGGCTGCGCGCGATCGAGCGGTACTGGGTGCCCATCTGGACGATCCGGCCGTAACGGCGCGCGACTTCCACCATCTTCCGCCCTTCGGTGATGGTTCGGCACAGGGGCTTCTCGCAGTAGACGTCCTTGCCCGCCTGGCATGCCATCACGGTGAGGGCGGCGTGCCAGTGATCGGGCGTGGCGATGAGCACTGCGTCAATGTCCTGGCGGTCCAGAATGCGGCGGAAGTCCGAGTAGGCGTCGCACTTGCCGATTCGTTTCTTCGTGGCGGCCAAGCGCTTTTGGTCCACGTCGCACACCGCGGCGAGGGTCGAGCGCGGGTCGTCGTGGATGCCCAGCAAGCCCAGGCCGCGTCCGCCACAGCCGATCAGCGCCGCGACCACGCGCTCGCTTGCCGGCAGGTCTGCGGCTCCACCTACCGCGCGGCTTACGATGAAGGACGGTGCAGCGAGAGCAAATCCCGCCCTGTGCAGAAAGCGGCGTCGGCTCAGTCGACCTTTCTTGGCGTTCATACGGTTCTCCTTCTCTCCTTGGCATCGCGTCCGCGGCAAACGATCCCGGGCAGGAACGGATTCCTGCACCACCCACGCAGGCTACTCAGGAAATGAGGGGAAGTCAAGCGGCAACGAGGCTCAAGCGACGAGATGCGAAGAAATCCGAGCGAACCATTTCCTCGGGAGGGTACGCCGGCTAGACTGGTAGCACCTGACGAAAACGCCTAGAGAAAGCGCCTCGCTCTTGACGTGCAGTTGGGACATGGACCCACCGGCCAAACCGGACGCCGACGGCACCTATCCCGTTCCCATCCCCGGGCTCACGAAGCTGGCGTGAGGTCGCCAAGGGGCTCCGTCTCGCGATGAATTCAATCTTGCCGGATAGAAAGAAGGAGAATCTCGATATGAGAACGGACCGTTTTCGAGTGTCGCGTCGTGGCTTCCTGGGCGGGGCGGTCGCCTCTCTGGCGGCGCCGTTGGTGATTCCCCGACATGTTCTGGGGGATGCGGCCAACGTTTCCGCGAACGAGAAGATCAGGCTGGGCGCCGTGGGAATCGGAAAGATGATGCACGACTCGCACATGCCGCACTTTCTGCGGATGCCGGAAGTCGAGATCGTGGCCGTTTGCGACGTCGACACCACGCGCCGCGAGGCGGGCAAGAAGCGGGTGGACGACGCCTACGGCAACACCGACTGCGCCGCCTGCAAGAACCACCGGGAAATCCTCGCCCGCGACGACGTCGACGCCGTCGTTTGCGCCACGCCCGACCATTGGCACGCGATCGTCATTCTCGACGCGTGCAAGGCCGGCAAGGACATGTATTGCGAAAAGCCGCTGACGAACAACCTCGTGGAAGCCAAAACGGTCACGGACGCCGTGAACAGTTCGAAGATCATCTTCCAGACCGGCAGCCAGCAGCGAGCCAGCAGCAACTTCCGCTACGCCTGCGAACTGGTGCAAAACGGTCGCATCGGCAAGATCAAGCAGGTCCTGGTCGGGGTGGGGGGCCCGCCAAGCCCCTGCAATCTGCCCGAGGAGGAGATGGAGCCCGGCCTGGACTGGGACCGCTGGCTCGGCGCGGCGCCGATGCGTCCGTACAGCTCCGTGCTCAGTCCCCGCGGCGTACACGATCACTTCCCGTCGTGGCGGGCCTTCTCGGAATACGGCGGCGGGGGGATGACCGACTGGGGTGCCCACCACTTCGACATCGCCCAATGGGGGCTCGGCATGGACAAGTCGGGCCCCGTCGAAATCATCCCGCCCGAGGATCCCAAGCAAGGCCACGGCGTGAAGTACGTCTACCAAAGCGGTGCGGAGGTCATCCACGGCGGCCCCGGCGGCATCACCTTCATCGGCACGGACGGGGAGATCTTCGTCACCCGTGGACAGCTCACCAGCAAGCCCGAGGAGATCATCAAGAAACCGATCGGCGACGACGAGATTCATCTCTACGAAGCGCCCGGTGGAAGCCACTCGGGCCACCGCCAGGATTGGGTGAATTGCCTGAAGAGCCGCAAGCAGCCGAACTGCCCGATCGAAACGGGCGCCCGCACGGTCGCCGTCTGCCACTTGGGCAACGTCGCCTACTTGCACGCCGAAGAGCTTGCCGGCCGGTCGCTCAAATGGGACCCCGAGAAATGGGAATTCGTCGGCAACGACGAGGCCAACAAGTGGCGGGATTATCCCTATCCGCGCCGCACGGGTTATGAGTTGCCCGTGGGGTAGGGCGAGAGCACAAGAAGGGAGTGCGTTTTACGATGCGACGGATTGTCGTTGCCTTCTCGCTAGGCGCGGGGTTTCTCTTCGTCGGATGTCCGGCCGAAGAGCCGGCGCAAAAGGCGGGCGCACCGTCGGCCAAGACAGTCGTGCCGCAGTCGCAACCGGAGACAGAGATCCCTGTTGAAGTGCCATCGCCCATACCAAAATACTCCGCCGAACAGGTGGCTGCCGCCAGGGAGCTGGCCACGCAGCTCGGGGCTCGCATTACGGAAGACGCGGACGGGAACGTCACGGGGATCGACATGGCGGCCGGGCGGAGCTGGGCCGACGACGCCCAGATGCAGGCCGTCCTCGTCTTCGAGAACCTCATCTCGCTGACCGTCGAAGGCCCCGGGATCACCGATGCACTGGTGCCTCGGATCGCGGAGCTTGGGAAGCTGACGTCGCTCGCGCTGAGCAACACGTTGATCGGCGACGACGGCATTGCCCAGCTCGCCGGGTTGAAGTCGTTGACGACGATCGACCTCCGCGCCGCTCCCATGGTTTCCGATCGAGCCATGGAGTCGCTGGCGACCCTGCCCGAGCTGCGGGCCGTCCGGCTGGTCGGCGGAAACGTCACCGACGCGGGCGTTAGAGCGCTCCTCGCTTTGCCGCGGCTGGCCGAACTCGACGTCCGGAACTGCCGCGGGGTGACAAAAACAGGAATCGAGCAGTTGGCTCAGAAGAAGTCGCTTCGCGTGCTGAAAATCGGCGGACCCAAAATCGACGAGGAGGTGCTGGCCGTGGTCGCCGGCATGGAGGGGCTCACCGGCCTGTCGCTGGACAAAGGCTCAGTCACCGACGCGGGCGTGGCACGGCTCGGAAAGCTGCCGCTTGCCGACCTGAGCCTCTACCAATGCCCCAACGTATCCGACGAGGGCCTGAGAGTGCTGGCCGCCTACGAGAATCTCCGGCGACTGACGCTCCGCGACGTGGCCGCCACGGGCGCGGCGCTGGCGGTGCTGCCCCACCCGGAGAAGCTGATTTCTCTCAACATGGCCCAGTCGCGCATCACCGACGCCGAAGTGACGAACCTCGCGAGGATGACGAGCCTCGATAGCCTGGACCTCAGCGAAACGGCGGTTACCGACGCCGCGGTCGACACGCTGTCGAAGATGACCTCGCTCAAGACTCTCACGCTGAGCCAAACTGGCGTGAGCGAAGAAGGCGTGAAGTCGCTTCAGAGCGGACTGCCCGATTGTGCGATTCGGACGAACTAAGTTTGTTACTGGACTTCTCCAAAAATGGCGACTTCTCCCCCGTTTCCGTACGCATGGCGCCGGCAGCTTCCTGCGCTTTACACGATCGGTTCTGCCGCAGCGGCCGCTGGCGTGCTACTCGTCTCGCCGGCCATTCTGCTCGCGGCCGGTTTCATCGCAAGGGCGGCGGAGACGCCCATCACCCCGCCCGAGGTCTTCCTCCAGCAGCACCACGAGCACTCGCCTCTTACCTATTCGAATCCGGCCAGCCTCGACGAGGGGACTCTCATCCGATATGGGGTGGACCGGCGCAAGAACCGGCTCCACTCGCAGACCTCAAGCGACGGCGGGCGCACTTGGGGCAACGAGAAGTTCGAGTGCGAGGTCCTGCCCGGAACGTACGGGGTCCTGCCGCTGTTGAGCCAAGACGGCGAGATGCACCTGGCGTCGATGGTCGGCCGAGGCAACGGCCGGGAGATCGCGGTCGACCGCTTCATCGACGTCTGGCATCAGCGAACGACCGGCCGGCGAACGAAGTGGGAGAAGCCAAACGTCATCTTCGAGGGTTACTGCGGCGCCCTGCTCGATTTCAAGCAACTGCGCACGGGCCGGCTGGTTTGCCCCTTCGCCTGGTGGGTACCGAAACGGCCCTGTGCGCCGCCCGTCGGGGCGAACTTGTCCACGGTCTTCTACTCCGATGACGGCGGCCGCACGTGGACGAAGTCGAAAAGCGATCTGTCTTCCCCGTGTTATCCCAGCTTCGTGGGCAACAACTACGGCGCGGACGAGCCGTGCATCCTCGAGCTGAAGGACGGTCGGCTTTGGATGCTGATGCGCACCCAGACCGGGTTCCTCTACGAGTCGTTTTCCAGCGACCAGGGTGAGACGTGGTCGAATGCCCAGCCGTCGCGGTTCGTCTCGTCCAGCTCCCCGCCGATGCTCTGGTGCATGCCCGACGGCCGAATCCTCGTGCTCTGGAACAACTGCGAGAGTCCCCCCGCCCACGAGGGCGCCGGCGTCTACGTCAACCGCGATGCCCTGCACGCCGCCGTCTCCGACGACGAGGGCCACTCGTGGCGCGGCTTCCGCAAGGTGTACCGCGATCCTCACGAGAACGAGACACCGCCCGACACGGATCGCGGGTCGGCCTATCCCACGCCGCCCGTGTGGGCCAACGGCAGATTCGTCTTCCTCACCGGGCAGGGCGTCGGGCGCCGCAACCTCATCAGCGTCGATCCACGCTGGCTGACCCTCACGCACGCCGCCGACGACTTCTCGAACGGGCTTCAGCAATGGATCGCCTTCAAGCCCGTCGGTCCGGCCAGTCACTACCGCCGCCAGCGCATCCCCGGGCCGCCGCTTGTGGACCATCCCACGAAGCCGGGCGCAAAGGTGCTCCACCTCCGCAAGCCGGACGAGCACGATGCCGACGGTGCCGTGTGGAACTTCCCGAACGGCGTCAAGGGAACGCTCACGCTGCGGCTTTTGCCGAATCCCGGCTTCGGCGGAGCAAGCATCGCACTCAACGATCGCTCGTTCAAGCCGACGGACGACAACAGCGAGAGGCTTGCCGTCTTCACCGCCGCGATCAGGCCCGATGGCAAGCTCGGCGACGGACCGAAGCTCAACCTCGATGAGTGGCACACGCTTTCCTTTGCTTGGGACCTGAGAGCGCAGCGCTGCACCGTATCGGTCGACGGCGCGAAGACGCTGACGCTCGAGCAGCTCAACGCGACGGGCAACGGCATCAGCTACCTGCACCTGCGCTCGAAGGCGACCGAAGTGGACGCCGCCGGCTTCTACGTTGAGTCCGCGTCGGTAGACGTCGACGATCCCGTAGCCCCGGCATTGACCGACGAACAGAAGCGGGCCCTGCTCGACAGCTACCTCCCGTCGTACTACACGCCTCCCCCGGAGCGCAAGGGAGCACGCCGGGTGGGACCGGAACTCTTCAAAGATGACCGGCCTCAAGGCGGCGTGGTACCGGTTGGCTGAGAAAAGGGCTCCGCCCCCAAGCGGTCGTTCTCAAGAAGGCCGTCAAGGCGAGCCGTCTTCTGGTATTGTCCCCGTCTCCAGATCGGCCGCCTCCAGGTCTTCGGGACGAGGTCGCGGCCGGGCAGTAAGCGTGAAGGCCACGAGAAGGAAGGCGACGATCATGATCGCAAGCGACACCCAGAAACTGGCCGTCAGACTCCATTTGTCGGAGATGAGGCCGAACAACGCCGGGGCGAATCCGACCGGGGCACTCAACAGCATCACGAACGCCATGTTCCGCCGCATCTTCGACTTGGGCGATAGGCAGAGCACGTAATACGGGTAGTAGACTCCCATCAGCTCTCCGGCGCCGTTGAACCCGAAGGCCACCAGGAAAAGGAGCCCCGCGCCGAAGAGGGTTTGGACGCTCAGCAGCCACACGACGCCGGCGATGAGCAAGAGCGCCGTCACGAACAGGTTCATGCGCGGATTGGTCCGTTTCAGGAGCCACCCGAGCATCAGGCCGGCGAGAACCTTGCAGCCGAAGCGGATCGCAAGCTGATAGCCCACGAACGCGTCCTCGGCCAACCCGACCGCTTCGCGCGTGTAGAGAACCATGTTGTTCTGGATCAGGGTGCCGCTATAGATCAGCAGATACGCGACGCACGCGATAAGGACGAGGCGGTTCCCGATGAACTGGCCGAACCCGCCGAACACCCCGCTCACAAACGGCTTGCGCCGCACGTCAACGGCCGGCAGCGGCACCACGTAGCGACTGACCAGAAAAGCGACCATGAGCATCAAGGGGAATGTTGCCGCATAGAGAAGGATGTAGTTGAGCGGATAGGGGATTTGGGGCCACGCGGTCGGCGTCCAGCCGAAGATCTCGTGGTTGATGATCAGTTGCGCCCCCAGGGAGCCGACGACCGCAAACATCGGCCCGATGCTGAACGTGGCGGCAAACAGCAGCCCGCGGCGCGACTCGGAAACCCCGCGGCCGAGAAACTCCCACTCGAACACCCAGGCCGTCCCCGAGCTGCAAGCGACGATCGCCCCGTGTGCGATCACCACGGCGATGCGGAGCCCGTCCGGCGTCGGCAGCCAGAGCACCGCGGCCGTAACGGCGCCCATCAGGGCGGTGATCGCGTAGCCGATCGTCATCACCAGCTTGAGGTAACGCACCTGAGGAACGGCCCACGCCATAATCATGGGGAAGGCCGCCAGGAGCAGATAGGCGGCGCTGGGCAGGTTCGCGACGAAGTCCGACGCCCCCAGACGCTTGCACAACCCGGCCTGCACGAAGCCGATATAGAGAATCGGCGCCGCCAGGTACACCAGGCACCACTTCATCACGTAGAGGACGACGTTACGTCGCTGAAGGCGATCCTCCAGGTGCACCGCCACGGCGGCTTCCGTCTCGGCGCTGGCGCGCGTGCCGGGCTCTTTCGAGACGTCTTCAGCCGATCTCGGGCTCTCAGGCAAAATCGATCCTCACGGTGTCGAGCATCACGTACCCCTCGGGAAGCCGGGACCGCCAGACCGGGTAGTCCTTCTCCGGCCGCAGCACGTGCATATCCCCATCAATCTCGCCCATGGGCGCGACCGAAAGGGGGAAGAGAACGAGCATGATGTCGCAGTTGACGTCGCGCAAGACCGTGGGCAACTCGACGTGCCCGTAGTAGTCCCGGCGATCGTGCCGTGCCCCGAGACACGTCCATTCATCCGCATCGGGGAGGCAGGAAACGGTCTGTTCCGACCAGTCGGCCGTCACCTCGAACGGCTGCCCGGTCAAGACCCACGCCGAGGTGATCCGGTCGACCGTCGCCTGGACCAAGAGCAGAAGGCCGGCGCCCCGTGACTCCAGCTCGCCCTTCAGCCGCACGGTGAACTTCGCGCCGGTGAAATCCGTGCCGAATTCACCGCGGATGAAGGCGTTCTCGCCACCCACTTCGCGGTAATGCTCGCCGATCGGTCCGCGCGTGAAAGTCGAGAAGAGCATGTGCAAATAACCGGCCCCCGGCGGCGCGTGGTTGTAGTCGATCCACCAGGGGCTGCGCGAGATGACCGTGCCGCGCCGATGCTCCAAGGCCTTGGGACCCCGCGCATTGCTGATCCAACCCCACCACCCGCCCGGACCGTGCTCGAAAGTCTCGATATAGGTTCTCTCTTGCATCGCGTCGGCACTTTTCGGGCGAAGGGTAAACGCTCACTTGCCGGGCCGGCCCGTTCCGACCGCCGCACCAGTATTGCCGCTCGCCTCGGGCCCCGTCAAGTGGAACGGCGAGGGTGGCATGTTGACAGGCGCCCGGTTGCGTCGGAGAATGACAGGTGCGGGCTGAAAGCGATCGGCCGACGCGCAGGGTCAGCCTGTGCTCGCTCGAGGCCCACGGGATAGGCAGGTCGCCCTAATTATTGTTAGGCGGCTCCGTCACAATCCTTCGCTGGACTATGTGGGTATGCCTCGCAAGATTCGAGAACTAATCCGGGATCTGGAACAAGCAGGATTCGCGAACCGGGGCGGCAAGGGAAGCCACCTGAACTACGAACATCCCAAGGGCATGCGCGTTACGGTCTCCGGCCGGCTCGGCGATGACGCCAAGCCGTACCAGGAGCGAGAGATAAAAAAGGTGATTGAGGAGTCGCGGCAGTGAAAGAAAGCTCGCGCTATATTAAGCTCGTGGAATGGTCTGACGAAGACCAGTGTTTTGTCGGCCAATGTCCCGGCGTCATCGGCCCGTGTTGTCACGGCGCCGACGAAACCGAGGTTTACAAGGAACTGTGCCGAATCGTTGATGAGTGGATCGAAAGCATGAAGCGCGACGGCAAGCCGCTGCCGCCGCCAACCGCTGGCCGGAACGTAGCCGAGCAGATCACCTAACGAGTCGCTCAACATGCTCACCCAACGCTTCGCGTTGTGAGAGCATGCCACCCAGCCGCAATCATTGTTCGCCTGACAGGGAGGCTCTAATGGGATTGACAAAGGTCACTACAAAACTGACGAGTCTCGAGACCCCCGGCGGCTCGTATGAGGAGCTATTCCTCGTGGATACCGGCGCCAGCGACTCCTTGGCTCCAGGGGACAGACTACGGGAGATCGGAGTGGCAGAAATCGGGAAGATGTCATACGAGCTTGCCGACGGCACCGTCAAGGAGTTCGGATACGGTCTGGTCCGCATCGAGTTCATGGGAGAGGTCACTGCCGGACGTGTAATTTTTTCGGACCCAGGTACCGAACCCCTATTGGGGGTCACCGCGCTTGAGTCGGTCGGGATTATGGTGGATCCGGTGAACAAGACTTTGAAGCGGCTTCCCGCGATTCCGCTAAAGTGACGTACGCGCCGAGAGGCGAACCAATCCTTGCAGCCGGCCCTTGGGCCCGCGCGGTCTCGACATCATTGGTTTCTTTGAGATCATTCGTGTTCATGCCGGAGCACGTTGATCTGGTGGTTCTGCCGGAAAACGATGAGCCGAAACGGTACGGCGCGTCAAATCAAGTCCGTCGGACCGAGGAGAGCCAACGGCACCTCGATGAGCGTCGGCTCGCCGGCGGCGAGCGCCTGGCGGACGGCCGCGGTGAGGTCTTGCGGCTTCTGGACGGTGACGCCGCGGGCGCCGAAGCCTTGGGCAACTTTCGCGTAGTCGACCGGCCCCAGGAGGCTCGCGATTGGCTCGCCGAGCGACCGCTTCTGTCCGCTGGCGACGATTCCCCAGGCCTGATCGTCCGCCACGACGACGACAATCGGCAAACGGTGCCGGACGGCGATCTCCAACTCGGCGATGGTGAACCCGATCGCCCCGTCGCCGGAAAGCAGCAGAACCGGCCGCTCGGGATGGAGCCGCTTGGCCGCGATCGCGCCGGGCAGGCCCCAGCCGACCACGCCACTGGCCCCGCAGGTCAGCCAATGTCCGGGGTAGCGGTCCCACAGGAGCACGTGTGCCCACTGACCGATGTTTCCGCCGTCGATGCAAAAGATGAGGTCCTCGGTGAGCACGGGGCGCAGTGCCTCGACGAGGTGCTGGCCCGTCATCGGCGGCGTCGCCGGTGATTCGGCCCATCGGGCGCGATACCGGGCGTTGCGTTTCTGCGCTTCGCCGAGCCAGTCGGTGCGAGCCGCGAGGTTGCGCCGCCGCCACTCGTCACACAATTGTGCAAGCACGACGGCCGGGTCCCCGAGAAGTCCCACGTCCGGCGACACTCCCTGGTTCAATTCGCCCGGGTCGCGGTCGATGCGCACCACTTGGGCGGAAGCCGAAACGGCTGGCGGCTTCATGTAGCCTACGCGATAATCGACGCGGGCGCCGGCCAACACGATGGCGTCGGAGTCGGCGAGTAACTTGGGACCGCCGCTGGCGGCGCCGATCACGCCGAGGAACTCCGGCATCGGCCGGCTCACGGAGCCCCGGTCCCAGATGGGCGTGACGACCGGCGCGCCGACGGCCGCGGCCAAACGCCGCAGCGACTCCTCCCCGCCGGCATAAAAGACGCCACTACCCGCCACGAGCAACGGGCGCTGGGCGCGGGCCAGCACGTCGACGGCCTCGCGAACCAGATCGGAATCGGCCGCCGAGCGTGGTGTTGCGGCAGTCGCCGCGGCCGACGCTCCGCCGGCTGCCTGCGGGCCTTCTGCTTCGGCAAGCCAGCGTTTGGCGTCGGCCTCGTCGACCGGCGCTCGCAGCACGTCGCCCGGGATGCACAATTGAACGGGTCCCGGCCGGCCGCTCTCGGCGGCCGCCACGGCTTCGTGGACCGCCAGGGCGATCCGCTCCGGCCGGTCGACGCGCTGGACCCGCTTGCACACGGGCCGGGCCAGGGCCACGTGGTCCAGATCCTGGAAGTTCCCCATGCCCGCCGTGTGGCTGGCGCTCTCGCCGGTCAACAGCAGCACCGGCGAGCCGTCGAAATGGGCGTTCGTCAAACCGGTTAGGGCGTTGACGTGGGCCACGCCGCTGGAGGCGGAGCAGACGCCCACGCGGCGCGTCAAACGGCCCACCACATCGGCCATGTAGCCGGCAGCCTGTTCATTGCGAACGTCGACCAGCGGCAACCCGTGCCGCTTGCAGGCGACGAAAAACGGGTCCAGGCCGTTGCCGCACAACGTCGAGACAAAAGGAACGCCGTGCGCCTTGAGCTGTCGCACCAACAGATCGGCCCCGGTCATTCCTTCTCCCGGTTGTGCCGCGGGCCTGTTTGCCGACGTTCCTTCCGCCGCGGCGGAAGTCTCCGACAGCTTCTCCGTCGCGCCGGCAGCCAGACCGAACGTCGTGACAAGGCCCGCTTTGGTAAAGCCCCGTCGGGTGAACTCCTTGGCCATGATTCTTCCTCCTGTTCGGGTTTTTCGCATTCCGGTAAGCGGTCACGGGGCCCTAAATCGGCTCTAGCACCACTTGCACCAGCCCCGGCGCCAGCACAAGCCGGCAGCCGCCCTCGACTATCGTCAGAGTAACGCCCACCTGTCCTGCCGCCGGCTTCCACTGACCTGCCGTGCGCAACGT
Organism: Planctomycetota bacterium; assembly: GCA_043824335.1. GTDB lineage: Bacteria > Planctomycetota > Planctomycetia > Pirellulales > Thermoguttaceae > JBDRTC01. Next base: position 11,029 of record JBDRTC010000506.1, read on the forward strand.
GACCTCGCCGCCATCCTCACGCATCGTACGGATTCCCCCCCGGGAAAGGATCATATCGTTCTCGTTCAGGAGGCCGGAAGCTTTCCACCTCGTCCGGCCGCCAGTGCTCGTAGAACTGAGTGGGTGGTATCGAGAGCCCAAACGCTATGCGGTGAAGCTCTGTAGCATCTGGCGGCAGAGGCTTGCGCAGGGGGATATCAGTGACCTTGATAAACTCACATTCTACGGCAGTTCTTAGGGAATCCGTACAATGCCTTCGTATCCCCGGTAGTTGACTTGCACCACCCAACACGGCAGCTCCGCGCATTTCTCTTTTCCAGGTTTCCATCCTACTTTCCTTAACGTACGCGCGCCTAAATGCCGTGCGCCGTCCTTGGGTTATCTTCCCCTGGAGTCTCTCAAGGGAGCCCGAAAGGGCGGCCACCTGTTCATTGGTCAACCCTCGAATCATACTCTGGTTGGCTGTCTCTGAATCCAAGTCGTAGATTCGTGACAGCTCCCTGGCAATGGCATCTCCCCCGGCGAACGTGCTCGATGTGTCATAGAAAACGACCGGGCGCTCGGCGCTTGGCGCGAATCTGAAGAACGCGATATCCGTCGTGCCGGCACCCACATCACAGGTGAAATAGAGTCCCGGCTCAAGAT
>JBDRTC010000507.1:0-4313 GCA_043824335.1 Planctomycetota bacterium
ACGGGTACAGCGAGAAAGGACTTCTTCGCACAGGCGGTCGATGACCTCAGCAACCTCAGTCAGACGATCCGCTGGTGGGAAATGACTTGGCTCCGACATGGATCTCGATCCTTCCTTCCTGCCGGCCCGGCCGGATGGAACCTGGGGCGAAGGATCGAACAAAGCCTCAGGTCACCCATCCGGCCAGCGCGCCGCGGCCAACGGCTACCGGCACCTTGCATTATTATACCGATCCCGCCTCTACTTGAGCAGGAATCCGGCCCTTGTTGCCTACTGCCTGAGCGCCCCGTTCTGCGGGTGATTTCTCGTGAGCGTCACGTGCCGGGCGTGAACAGCCACTGCCGGACGTGCTCCTTCACAGCCACGAGGCGCTCGTCGGCGATTCGCTCCCGGTACGTCGCGCCCATGGTCCGGTCAACGTGCCCCATAATCAGATTCACGGCGGGGAAGTCGAGCGTTTCGTCGGCCACGGTGCGAAAGACGTGACGGAGCGAGTAGAAGCCGATGCCGGGCCGGTGGAGGCCGAGGGATTGCGCCAGCCCGCGGAATTGCGCTGTGATTGCGCTGCTATCCCCTGCCGCAGACGCCCACGGGTTCCCCAGGGCGGTGACGAAAGCCAAGTGGTCATGCGCGGGGCTGGCCGGCTGACTGGCCCATACTTCCTCAACGGCCGCCACGGTCTTGCCCCAAAGCGGGATACGTCGATCCACACCCGTCTTCGGCCTCGCGTACACAACCCAGCCGGCCTTCAGGTCAATCGCCTTCCGGGGAATCCGGCCAAGGTCCGCCGGCCCGAACGCACAATTCAGCCCCGTGTGAATGAACGCCTTCAACGGCTGCCCCGCGGCCTCGATCATGCGCCGTAGCTCCGCCGGCTCAAACATCATCGACGGCCCCGCGGCCTTGTTCTTTCTCATGACGCGCTGAGACGGCTTGTTGAACCCCTGGCCATAGCGGACGGGCGCGTCAATCAACCCCTGGTCGTGCGCGTATCGGAAGAGAACCCTGGTTTGGGTGATCTCCAGCGCCAGATACGACGGGCCCTTGGTCGCAGCCAACGCCGCCCGGAACTGCTCGAAGTCGTCAGCCGCCAGGTCGGTCACCAACCGATGCCGGCCGAAGAAGTCGACCACGCCCTTACAGCATCGGAGGTAGTTAGCGAACGTGTGGGGAACGATTTCCCCGGCGTCCAGGGCGTGCTTCTTGGCCGTCATGAACCGATTGCACAACTCGGCCACGGTGATGCCGTCGCCGCTTTGCACCCGCGGCGTCCGCCCAGCGTGCAGGTCGGCGGCCACGGCCTGGTATCGCTCCAAGGCCGCCATGGCCCCGTGGTCGGGGTCGTCGTTCACGGGGCCGAAGTAAGAGAACTTCTGGCGAATCTTCTTCGCCCATCGCCCGCTGGCATGCGGAAAAAGCGGGAAGTCGGGATAGGGTTTACTGGGCTTCTTTCGAGCGGCCATAATCTCCCCCCAAGCGTACGTGTCGGGTGTCTGAACGGGTGTCGCCGTTGGGAGATTATACGCTTTTTGCCAAGAAATACAACCATTTGCCGACTACCAGAAATAGGCCGACGACCTCACACCGGTTGTGCGGCCCGAGTTGCGGCAGGTGCTCGCCGGGCGGACGATACCCCGTGGCTGCTGCCCCACACTGGCCGTGGGGCGGCAGCTTTCGGTTTCTTGAGGCGTGAACTGGCCAGGGTCCGCCAAAGGGGGGTTGCGTTGTCGGCGAGACTGTCTTAAAAAATGGACTTCTGCAAAATGGCGGGTTAGGCCTATATGAAAGGAACAAGCCGCGAAGCGGGTTGTTTCTTTCATGATCCGGCAATGCACATCAACACGAGAGACATAACATGATGACGCCACGACAACAACTGACTCGCCGCCGGTTTTTAGGTGCAACGGCGGCAGCCGCCGGCGGCATTGTGCTGCCCGGCTCGCGTGGGCTGGGTGCCGAGCCGACCGTTACGCCGTCCAAGTTCCCTTCAACGGATCACTTCTGGTATCGCCCGCAGCCGGAAGGGCCGTACATTGACTCGCAGCGCGATAATAGGGCGTTCGGTTTTACGGACGGGACGATTTTCCTGTCCGAAGACAACGGCCGCACCTGGCCGCACAGTATCGCGTTTCCCAACGCTCACAACATAACGTTTAGCTGCATTCTGAGAAACGGGAATATTCTCTTCAGCACGCACTCACATCTATACCTCAGCACGGACAACCTGAAAACGTACGGGCGAATTACGGTGAAGGATGCTGACGGTGCGGACTACATCCCGCACACACCACAAAACGCAGACCACCCTGGCTGGTACTTCCACCCTCTCGATGGCGTTCATTCGTGGGATGTGAACGGCGTGGAGACGCTTGTGTGGGGGAATTACTGCAATGTCCTTGGTGGTGCGGTCCCGGTCAACATTTACTACTCAACCGACAGCGGGCATACCGTGAAAATCGCGTATGCCTTCGGACAGAATCCCCATTATCGGGATAACGGCTCTGCGGGTGGAGGCTCGACAGGCACGCTGCTTGGCGACGCCGGCAACCCGGTTATTTGCCGCCACGTTCACTGCGTGGCGTATAACCCCGCCGAAAACGCGTTCTATGCCTGCACGGGCGACCGTGATCAACCAGAGGGGCAGGAGTGTCACTGGTTGAGAGGCACTTATGACGCGAGTAAGGACAAATGGCGTTGGACGGTCCTCGTGTCGGCTGCATCGAACTCGCGGTACAAATCGGGCGGCATTAACTTCGTTGACGGGAAACTCTATTGGGTTGCCGACGCGAACGGCCCCAAGCCACACGACCGAGGAATCTTTCGGTGCGACCCGGCTGACATAGCCAATCCCGAGGCGCACACGATGCTCTTCAACCCGCAATACGAATCCGCGAATATGATCATTCAAGACGGCGTGATTCTGGCGTCGCATTATGCGCCCGCATCGCCATACGCCACGGGGTTTATCGTTTCCTTGGATATGGGTCGGACGTGGGCGCAATACGATCTCAAAGAGTTCGGTAGGCGATCACCCGTCCGCTTCCATGAGAAGAATAGTGACGGTTGGTTCAGGGTGGACTTGAGATTGGGATGGATTGAGCGTGCTGAGATATTGTTCATAAAGCCAAAAAAGCGTTAGGACAATAGCATGAAGGACTATTCCCTTCACTCCTCTCCAGCGTGTAAACGCTTATGTACTCCACCAACCGGACTGGAACTGCCTTGAACAGATCCAACGGCCTCGTCCATCCCCGGGTCCCAGCCGTAGGCAGCGAACACTGCCTCGTCGAGCTTCTTGTGAGCGAGGTCGAGCCAGGGCGACCGCTCGTTGTGGAGGTTCGTCGACTTTCTGGCCGAGTGGAGATGGTCACTCCTGGCCCGTCGCTCGGCTCTCCGAGGCGATGTGCTGGTTTTGCGTGCTGAAGCGGCCTGGCTCCTGGCGCACGTGCACGGCGATCTGCTCCATGCGGCTATTGAAGATTCGAACCAGCCGCAGGTCCCAGCGCAGAGGTAGCCGTGGCGATTGGTTCGTCAGATACTCGGCCGCGTCGCCGGACTGGGCGCGGAGGTCTTGGCGGACGAGAAGTACGTGTTCCTTGAATCTTCAGCCCCATGGAAGGGCAAGCATCGAGTGCCCGCCGAACCCAAACCTCCGACCGTGACAAGGGACAACTCTCCCGAACGCTTCGGAACTGCGGGAGAGGCACCCATTGCTGGGATCTCTGCCATCAGACTACCCGAGCCAGGGCCAGGTCTTGGATCAGGTCATCGTCCAGGAACAGATCGAGTAGGAGGTCGTTCGATTGGGCCGAGATTGCGTCCAGCGCATCCTCTAAGCTCTCTTCCAGTACGGACGAGATTGGATCTTCGTCGGAGCTTTGGGCTGAAGCTAAAGCACGCCCCGGACGCAGCCCGCTGGCAAAATCGCCAGTTGCCGGCTTGAAGGAATCTCCATCCACCGCAAGGCTATTCGGCCTCTGCAAACGACTGATGGAGGTCGGTGCGACGATTGTCGAGGCCGCCGGTAGACGAAGCCGGCGCTTGGCTCAACACGGAAGGTAATGTCAGATGCACGGAGGTTTTGCCCCCCCGCCTCACTCTGAACCACGTGCTTGGCTGTAAGCACGAAGAGATTGGCCCCGGCTGCCAACACCGTACCGGTACCCCATCCCGACTTACCGGTCCAAGGATCGTACGTCAAAACCTGTCCGACTGGATTCAGAAAGCCTCCCAACCCTGAACTCTGGCTGGAACCGATGATTCCTCGGAGGCCGCCATCGGTCGAGCGGAACTCCTCTGTGACTCTGGACGCA
>JBDRTC010000508.1:0-10700 GCA_043824335.1 Planctomycetota bacterium
CGTCCATTTGTCCGGCGAGGCGGGCGGCCCAGTCGCAGGCAACCACGGTCAGAAACGGGAGCACGGCGCCGCCCCAGCCGCTCATCCCGCGAGCGACCGCCGAATCGCCGGCCAACGGCTCCAGCACCCGCGAAAACCGCCCCACGGCTCGCCAATGCGTCTGGTGGCTGAGCAGGGCATCCAGCGCGACGTTCGAGTCCCCGTTCGGCGGCCTGCCGTGAGGGCGAAACAGGGTCGTGTCGCCGACGAGGCTAATCATGGCGGGCTGGCTGCCGGACGTCCGCTTCGTCAAGAGCGAGGACAACAGCGACGTCAGTTCCGCGGTGGTCATGGTAGGGCTATCCTTCACGGCTGTCGTCGGCCCAAACGGGCAAGGCCAGGGTAGTGGCGCTGCTGATCTCGTCGGGAGAGAGGACGATCTCTTCGCCTTCCGTGCGTTCCTTTCGATCCGTGTCGACCCCCAGCTCGGATGCCCGAAGTCGCTCGACGACGTCCGCAGGCCGCAGGGCCTTTGCCAAACGGACCAGGTACAACAGTCGGCCGGGGATCAGCCCCACGCCCGGAACCGTGGCGGTGCGGATCGCCAGCTCCAGGGCGGGCCCGGCGAAGAAGACCTCGGGGTACTCGGTCTCAACCAGGGCCCGAGCGTCCTCCGCGCAATCCAATCCCGGGCATTCCAGCGTCACCACGTGATCGGGCCCAACCGCGCCGGGGCGGGCCAACAAGAGCACGTGCGGCAGGCGGGCGAACTCCCGGAGGACCGACTCGCAAGTGGGCTTCCCCATCAACTCCAGCAGCTCCGCGTCGGAGACGACCAGCAGGTCGCCCGCTCCCAGCGAAGCGGCCGCCGCGAGCACGGTGTCCAGGGCGGTCTCCAACGGAGTTTGCAGAACGCGGTCGACCAACAGCCGCGCCAAGGGGAGTTCCCCCACAAGCGACCAATCCATGCGCCGGGCGACCGCGGCCGCGGTGGTTCGCTTGCCCACGCCGTCGGGGCCCACCAATTCGACCAACGGGCCGGGAAACCGCCCCGAGGCAATCAGGCCGGCCAACTGCTCACACCGCCCTTGCCGGGCCTCGCCCAACAATTCCGCCGAGGAAGTGATCGGAGAAACAAAGGGGATTGAGACCTCCCCCACGGCCGCCCTCCGGCCCGACTCGGCCACGACCAGGGCACGGATCACGTCGGAGCAATCGTCGCTATAGACCACCTTCCAGGGGCGCAGCCCGTTGCCGTTTAAGTGGCCGACGAGCCGCTCGGGCAGACGCTCCGGGTCGATCAGCGCCCCGGCCGGGGGTTTTTCCGCCGCCACGACGAAACCGTGGTCCATGCCGACCAGCTCCACGCGCCCGAATGGCGTCGGCTCGACGAGGTACTGGCGCTTGCCGTTGGAGACGACGCGGGGAAGGTGCTTAGGGAAAACCTCCCTCGCGGTCTCCGTCGCCTGATTGTCCGTTTTCCACAACATCGACCTCTCCTCATGCTGAGAATCGGACGAACAGTACGATTCGTATTTCCAGTTGGTGCGGCGGTTTCCAGTTGGTGCGGCAGTTGTACTGCCGCACCTCCGCTAGGGGCAGCAGTACAACTGCTGCCCCAACCCGGAACCTGCCCCAATCCGGAGTTCACCTAAACACTGCTCCTTCGATCAGGCAATGACGGCCGGCGCCGCCACCGAGCCGTTCCCTGAGACCGGCTCGACCTTCTTGACCGAGTCGTGGTCGGGCTTGGGGACAAAGCTCATCTCGAAGAGGTTCGCCTCGTTCAGCGAAGCCGACCGAAACTCCCGATCCAAACGGGCCCAGAAAGGCTCCAGCGAGGCGGCCGAGCCGTCCTCGACGTCGTGACAAAAGTCGACGATCAGGTCCTTCAGCTTGCCGGGCGAGCAATCGTGCAGATCACGGGCGCGAACGAACTTGGTGTCGCCGCTGTGCATCAGCACCCGGGCGACGGTGAACCCGCGGGCATAGACGAAATCGGCCACGCGGGTGCCGAACTCCGCCGCCGTCATCCCAAGCTGCTTAAGGGCCGACGGCTCGACGTAGCTGGCGCAGATTTCGGCCATCTGCCCGCGGCGGGTCCGCGGGGTGCGCCGCTTGCGGAAGCGGCGGTCGATGGCCGCCGGGAGCCAACTGTCGCTCCGGGGGTTCATGGTCAGGTAGACGGCCACCCCTTCGATGTCGCTGCTTAGAAGCTCCTGAAAGGCGAGACGGACGCGGCGGTCGACCGAGCCTTCATGCCGCATCTCGGAGTTGCCCAACAGCGCGTCGGCCTCGTCGATGAGGATCACGGCCACGTAGCCCTGCGCGGCGAGCCGCTCCGCCCGCTTCACCGCCCGGCGGATGGTTTGCTCGGTTTCGCTGTAGTAAGAAGAGCCGATGTAGGGGGCCGACATGCGAATGATGGCCAGCTCGCGCTTGCCTTTTAGGGCCGCCTGCCGACCTGCCCTAAGCACGCCTTCGGTTTTTCCGGTGCCTGTTGGGCCAATCAAAAGCACGCGCAGGGGCCGCCCCGAAACCATCCAGCGGACGTCGCGCTGCCACTCCTCCCTAAGCCATCCGGGAAAGACCATGTCGGCCAGCGAGGGGCCGTCCAAGGGCGGGATTTCCAGCCAGTCTTCCGGCGTTTTGACCGAGCTTTCGACGATCTCCCGGACCACGAGGGAGTCGTGCCGGACGATCACCCCTTCGCCTTCTTCGAGGTGGCCGTGGATCGCCTCAACCAACTCGCGCTTGGCCAAGAGCACCGAGTTCTGCTCGGGCCCCTGGTTGACCACCACGTAGCCGACGTCGTCAAAGTCGCTCTGGCGGTCCACCCGGATTACGGAATGCTCTTCGAGGTGCACCACGGGCAGGTTCGGCGCCGGCCCCAGGTAAAACTTGCCGGCCGGGTCGGTATAGCAGAAGCCCAGCGGAGCGGGGGGCTCATGGTCCGGCTCGGCCAGACAGACACACTCCACGGCCGACTCGCGACCCGGGGGCGAGGCGTAGAACAGCCGGCGGACATCGCCGTTGGTGCCAAACTCGAACGGCCGGCTGAGCACGCGGCTCAGCCGCGGCTGCTCGCGCAGCTGCGCCTGGAACGTCTCGACCATGGCCATCAGTTGATCTCGCTGCGAGCGGACCCGGATGGCCTCCCCCACGGTGTGCTCGAAGGCCCCGTAGACGTCGCCCCGGCACGTGCCCAGGATTTCCCCCGCGGCGGACCGCACGAAGTCGGGGCTCTCCAGGGCCTCCGGGTTCTCGGTCACCTGGGCGGCGGCCTGCTCGATTCTTTCTCCAATCCTCGCGCGATAATTGCCTTGTGTGCTCATTGGACGACCTCCAGATCGATCTCGCGAATTTTTCCGCCCGCGAACGCATGAGCGGCAACGTCTTTGCCGCACGTTTCGGGGCAGGTTCCGAACATGGCGATGGGCAAAACCGGCAGCAACGTGCTGGCGGCCTCGAGGTTCCAGGCCACGGTCACGTCGGGCCCGGAAGGGTTAGGCCCCAGGGCGGTCCCCTCCACTTCCCGCGGATGAAGGTGCAGGTGCCCGCCCAGCCGCGGCCCCAATTGGCGGTGTAACTGGAAGAACTCGCGGCCCTGCGTGTGGACGTAATACTGCCCGGCTCGATCGGGCAACTCGAACAGTTCCTCGACGACCGTGAAGCAGGCGCCGTCGACCAGGTGCATGCGAGCGGAGGCCAGCCAGCCCCGCTCGACTTCCGTCTCCGCGCCTGCGGCGGCGACAAACGTGTTCCAGGCCCGCCGCTCGAACACGCACTTGTGCCACGTCCCCTTCCCCACGCGGCGCACGACCTCCCGCGGCCCCAGCGGCTCGGTGGAAAAGTCGGTCGGCAGGAGCAGCTCGGGCTCCTCGTCGAAGGAGACGGCGAAATCGGCGTCCTCCCACTCCCGCGATTCCCGCACCGCCGGATAATCGGGCTCGGGCACCGCCACGTGAACCGAATAGTCCTCCAGCTTCAGTTCCTGGGCGATGCCGACGCCCACCCAGCCAAAGTTGTTCACGGGGACCGAGAGCACCACCAACGGCGGTTGCGGCTGCCCCTTGAGCCAGGCCTCGCACCGCAACCGGGGATTCTCCGTGCCGACGTCCTCCAGCTCGAGGTTGAACTGCCACGGCCGGCCGGCCAGGCGCGCCGGGTCGGTGGCCACGGCGCGATAGGCCAGCTCTTTCAGCAGCGAACGATAACCGCCCTGGGCGACGTTGAGGATCCGCTGCGCAACTACATGCTCTCCCTGGACGAGCAGCACTAAGAGATGCGTGTTCGTCTGGGCGTTCGTCGCACCGTGGTTTGTTTCCATTGTGACCCGCTCCGTTTTGACAGGGGCTTTGGAATTAGCAAGGGTCGCTTCGACGCGGGAGCCGGGAAAGGGCTACACCTGAGCACTACGGCCCGACGAAGTTACGCGGGCGTCAACTCGCTGGCGATGGCGATTTCCTCGCCATCGGGCAAGTCCTCCAACGGGGTGTTGGGGTCTAGGGAGACCCCCTCCTTATCCACTAACTCGAAGGTGCCGCTCAACCCCGCCCGGGTGGCGAGGCGACTCGCCACCGAACCGAGCTTGGCGGCGCCGTTTTTGACCGCGCCTGTGTAGGCGCGGCCGTCTAGGGTTCTGAAGGTCAAAGTCTTCATCACCGCCACCTCCTTTCCGGGACCGGATCCCGCGACGAAGCTTCCCCGACCCCCCGTGGGCCGGGCGATCCCTCCGGCACGATCCAGCGTACAGGACTCTTCAGGTGTAGCCCTTCCTCCGACTCACGCGTTGATCCTCTCATCTCTGCTTCCGGCCCCACAAGCCTCCAGTTGGTTCGGCAGTTGCACTGCCGCACCTCCCTCGGGGCAGCAGTGCAACTGCTGCCCCAACCGCGATCGGGTGGCATGCCCTCGCTTGCGTGGGCATGTCTCCCAGCCCCGGGGAAATCCATACATGGCCAAACGAGTTTGGCCATGCCACCCCTCGTTTCTGACTTTCCGCAACAGAAACTCATTTCGCTTTCTTCCTTCGCAACCGCCGCGTGCGGGCGGTCCAGGCTTGGGCCGCCTCGACGTTGCGGGCGAGAAACTGGAGCGTCCGAAGGTAATGTTCCGCCAGGCGGCCCTGCCCGTCGTCCAGCCCCCGCTCCGCCGGGAGATGGGCGGCCTCTTCCGGGTCGTCGAGATCATCTGGATCCTCTTCGATTTCCCACTCCTCCCCGACGTCTCCGGCCGTGCCCCACTCGATCGAAACGGCCGTCTCCTGCGTCCAGCCGTCGTCGACGGCAACTTCCTCGATGCTGACGGGCAACCCCGCCGCGCCGAGCTCGGCCGCGTACTTCCGGACCGCCTCCAGACAGGCCGCATGGGCCACCGACAGGAGCATACGCATCTTCATGTCCTCCTGGTCTCTAGAGCGGGCTGTCAGGGTCCGGAAATCCACTCGATCGCATCTTCCGCGTCGTCGGCGCCAGCGGCGAGGCTCGTCGCCTCGGCGGCTGCCGCATCCCAGGGCACCGGCAGCGCGGGACCCAGGGGTAAACGCCCCTCATCTTTGAGGCGTTGGTAGTAGTCGCGGGCATGGTTGTTGAGCGACCCACGCTCGCCGAACAGCCGCGACCCGCAAAGAATTCGGCTCACTTGCCAGCAGACCGCCGTGGCCAAATCGTGCGTGGCCAGCGGACTCCACTGCGAATATCGCAGATAGCAGCAAGAACCGTCGCGGCCCGCCCGAACCGCCTCGACGAACTGCCGCAGCTCCGCCGGCAGGCCCTTTTCGTCCGGGAGAAACTCCCGGTGGATCACGTGAGAGCAGTAGGGGACGACGCCCGCAAACCGCACCTCCGGCTGCACCATCGGGTAGTTGTGGGGCACGGCCATGACCATGGTCCAGTTTTGGTGCGGCTCGGGCTGACCGCGCCAGACGAGCCCCGGCACGTCTAACTGCGCCACCACCTGAAGGCTGCGATTCCCGCCGCAATCGGCGCCCAGGGGGACGAACCGGCCGGCCCAATGCCCTTCGGCCAGCGCCAGGAGCTTATCGAGGTCGCGGGCCTTGCGCTGGTCGCACACGTTGGGGGACTCCCGCAGGTGGTTGACCACCTTCTCCAAGGGGAAAAGGCGGGGCTGCCGCGTCGCGGCTTCAAACGTCGCACACATGGTGATGCACCTCCTCGCTTTCACGGAACAGGTCTTCCAGACGGATAGGCGTTGCCTCGCCATGCGGCCCCAGGCAGCCTTCGGTCCGGACGCGCTCGCGCGTGTACCGGTGGAACCGATGGTCGCCGCGACCGACGGCGTGAAGGTTCGTCTTCGTGTTCACCCACGAGCCGGCAGAGCCGTTGGCGGCCAGGTGGTCGGTCACGATCCGGACGGCCAACACGGCCGAAGCGCCGGCCTCCCGCCCGAGATTGCCCCGGACCAACTCCCCGTCCGCCTGGAACAACACGCACGGCTCGCTGGCCGGCAATTGCAGCAGTCCGCAGCCAGGGCAGGGGTCCTCCCAGCGGTTGCCGAACACGGAGACCTGGGCCTGGTCGCGTTCCACGGCCACCTGGATGGCCAATACGCCGGGCTTGCCCGCCGCCGCGTGCCGCAAGTCCTCGATCAGGTTCATGCGGCTTTGCCATTGGTCGAGCCCGATGAGCACGATGACCGGCCCGGCCGGCGCTTCGGCGTCGTCGCCGGCGCCGAGCAGCCTTGTCCAGTCGACGTTTTCCACCTCGTGCGGGAGAATCGCCGTCTTCACGCCCTCCAACCACTGGCCCAACAACTCGGCCAAGCGATCGACTTTCGTCTTGCCGCAATGGCCGGCGTATTCGGAACACGTCAGCGCGTTTACCTCGCGAATCACCGCCGGGTCGATGAGGCTCACGCGGTCGAGCCCCTTGGCCACGCCTGCCCGAGCCAGCACCCTCAGGAAGGCCAGGATCACCGTGCCGCCCCCGGCGGCCACCAAACTCCACCTCTGGACCGGTTTCACAGCAACTCCTCCTCAGGGGGCAACTCATCGTGATCCCCGAGCGGCTCGCGGCACGCCGGGCAGTCGCCCAATTGCTCGACGACCTCTTGGGCGAACACGGCACCGCACGAGGAACAGATCGTCGCTTGGCCGTCGATCGTCTTGCCGCTGAACTGGCAGGCGCGGCCGCCGCCCGGCTCCGTCGAAGAGAGGGCCCGCCCAACCACGTAGGCGATCTGCTCGCCGTCGGGGCCGGTCACCCGCACCAGGTCGCCCCGCTCGACCACCTGAATCCCCCCCAGCACGTCCAGACCGTTGACGAACGCCCGGTACGAGCCGCGATTGGGCAACTCGAGCACCAGCGTATCCTGCCGCTGGCTGAGAAAATCGGGGTCGGTGATCCTCAGCCACGCGCCCTCCTCGGACTCGCCAAACTCCGGTTTGTAGCAGACGATCGTGGACATCTCCGCCCTCCTGAACCGCGACGTTCCTCCCCCGGTAATCCTCTTACGCCTCGACCGACCGTGCCTCCGTCCGGGAGCCGGCGCCCGAATGGTGCGAACACTCCGGATCGCTGGTCATGCGTCCCAGCCGGTTGCCGCCGCCCCCGCCGTTGCCGAACAGCCGCAGGTTTTGCGTACGCCGGCCCGAGAGCGCTTCGCGCGACTCGGCGACGAGGATCCCGCCGACGATCATATTACTCGAGACAATTGCCTCACTGTTCGCCCGGGCGCAGGAGTTCCCGCCCGTTTCCCCGGGCTGGGAAGCCGCTTCTTCCTCGCGGCCCTGGGCGGTTTCGTCGGTCAGGCCCGTGATGCACCGGAAGCACGCCCGATGCGGTTGCTGGATCACGACCTGTCCGCCGGTGACTCCGGTGCCGCCCACGCCGTAGGGAACGCCGCGGCTCCATGCCACGTCGGCCCCGAGGAGCCGCGCCGCGTCGTTGTCGGGGGCCATGATCACGGCCTCCACGCCGTCGAGCGGCTCGAGGTCGGCCGGCTCGTCGACGAACCGGTCGACGTGCGTGTACGTCCCCGCCGGATCGAGTTCTTGAAGCTCGCCGGTCAACACCTCGGCCTTGCGCCGTCCCACGCCGCGGACCAACAGCACCTGCCGATTCAGGTTGTGGCTTGCGACCTCCTGGTCGCCGTCGATCACGTCGAGGGTCGCGCCGCCGTCGAGCGCGACGGCCAGCGCCGTCCAGTTGCCCAAAGCCCCGGCCCCGACCTGCTTGAGCCATCGGCCGGTGAAGCTGGCCCGAGCAAGCGGCAAGGCAATCTCCGCAACGAGCTCCGCAAGCTCCGCCCCGCCCGGCACGTTGATCCGCCGGGGGCGGCTGAGCGAGTAGAAGGCCACGGTTCGGGGCGCCTCCAGGTCGTCGTCGATCGACGTGCCCCCGAGGATGATTTCATTCAAGGCGAAGCCCGCAGCCACCGCGGCCAGATCGGCCGCGCCGGCCGGGATCGCCGGCATTTCCGCAAGCGTGCGAAGCTGCTCCAGCGCGGTTTCAGGATTGGGATGCCGCTGGACGACCACCCCGCCGGGCGCGGCCAGCGGCAAGACGACCCGCACGGGGAGGTCCCGGATCTGCTCCAGCGCCCGAGCGATGGCGGCGGGATCGTTTGCGTGGGCCACCACCCAAGAGTTCTCGTGGCGGCCGATCGCGCGCTGGAGGTCCTCTCGCAAGAATTCGGGATCGAGAAAATCGTATTCGACGTCGGCGTTGACGGTGCGGGTGAGGACCTCGTGGTTGCCCAGAAGCCAATGCCGCCCGGGCCCGCCCGACCCGTGGTAGTCGCTCCAGATTTCATCCACCCCGGCCGCCGCGGCCCCGGTTTTGAGGAGCGTGGAGCAGAAGCCGGCGCGACCGCCGCCTAATTCGGCGATGAACGTCTGCTTCCGACGCTCATGCGGAAAGGAGTTTTCCTGACGCTCATAGCGATCCTGGTCGTTCATCGCGTTTCCTCCGTTTCACCGCCGGGGCCGTCGCCGGTCTCGTCGGTGGGCTGCCGGTCGATCTCTTCGAGCGGTTCCTCGGGAATGACGGCGTCGAGCTTGCCTTCCCCGGCTTCGTCGACGGCATCGTGCGTGAGTTCGGCGTCGATCTCTTCGGCTTTTTCGTCGGTGACCGCCGGACGCACGCTGTCACAGGTTTCGTCGGTCGGCTTCTCGCCGGCCTCGTTGTTGTCCCAACCCAACACGCGGGCCAGCTTAGGGCACCGATAGGCGGCCTCTTCGAGGATCACGGCGGGGACTTTGGCGACGCGTTCTCCGTGGCGATAGAGGAAGAAATCCGCGGCCTTCTTTGCCCCGGCGTCTTTGGCCACGGCGTGGGCGTTTTCCTTTTCGTCGTCTGCGTCGACGAACACGACCGCCTGTTTTTTTTGGGATCCGCCCCAGCCCCACCGCTCGCGAAAAAACCCGCCCCGCGGGGCCTTCTCGTCGAGTTCGGCGATCACGTCGTTACGCTCCTCCTCGGTCAGCGTTTCCGGGCCGATCACGTGGACGGCAACGTCCTCGGCGCTATAGTCTTCCAGGCGCGTGCCGCAATGGGCGCACGAGGTGACGTGATGCACGGGGAAGTAGTGCTCTCCCTCGGCGTTATGGGTGGTGAAGAAGCTTACCTGGTGCCGCTGGATCCGGTCGAGTTCGACCTCCACGTCCTCTTCGGAGAGGTCTGCCGCGATACCGAGGTTCACCCGCAGTTCCGGGTTGTCGTCGAAAGTGATGTCGAAGGCCGAGACGGCTTCCGGCGCGGCATCCGCGTCGCCGGCCGCCGTCTCAACGATTTGCTTGCTGGCGACACCTTGGACCAACTGCTGCACTTGGGAGGCGAAGCCCACCCGCTCAGCGGCCAGCTGGCTCATTAATTCCAGGTCGGTCAGCGAACTGAACACGGCAAGGCGGCCATGGCTATGACCGGCACCCATGATGAGGCGGCCCATCCTCCTCACCTGCCGGCTGATGGCCAGAACGACCTCGGGAGCTGCGTAGCAGGTGCCCGACGTGGCGTACTGATCTTCCGGCAGGATGAGGTCGTCGATCACCCAGGGGGTTGAGCGCAGGGCGGTCCAGTACCACAGAATCTCCTGTCCACCCTGCTTCGCGCAGATAAGCTCCGCCTTGGCCAACGCTTTGCCGGTGAAGAAAAGCGCCCTGCCCGCTTTGGCCGCCTCTTGATCCTGTGCGGTCACCTGGTAGTCGGCGTCGTGGCCGATCACCGGCTGCTCCGGCACGCGAATCCAGTGGTTTGCGGGGGACTTTCGGCCCCGGCGCCCCGTGCCCTTGGAGGCTAAAGACGGGCTCCACCAGCCGCCGCCTCGGGCGAGGTGGCCGCGTGGGGCGGGGTCGGAAAGGACGCCGGCGCCGCCATAACGGTACATTGCCCTGGCGAGCTTGCGGACGCCGCTGAGGATCGCGAGGAGAAGGGACATGGTGAAACTCCAGCCCGTGGGTAAGGAAAAGGAAGCGTAAGACCGAGCGACCAGCGACGTTCCGCGCCGAGCCGCTCGCCGGACGCCGCACGGCTATCGGCTCGAGGTCGCCGATCGGCCGCCTTCGTGGCTAACGGCAACTCCGACCTCCACGTCGGTCTGCTCCAGCTTTTTCACGATGGCGGCCCACTCGGCATCGCGGGGGAGGCGGGCCTCGTGGACGGCATCCCCCTCCTCGGAACCCTCGGCGAACTCGTCGAGGACCACGCGGGGGTCCTGGAGCGTCGCCAAGAGTTGCGGATCGCGAATTTTCTCGCGGGCGA
>JBDRTC010000509.1:0-6089 GCA_043824335.1 Planctomycetota bacterium
CGGATCCGCTCGTCGCGCCGTCGCTGGTGCGAAACGGCGACTTTGACCGTCGGGGCGGGTGGCACACGGGGGGAGGGGGAGCGAGCGCACCGGATGGCAATCCCGGCCCATGTCTCCGCTTCGAGGGTGCCGCCGGCGCGAAACAGGACGTGTTCGTCGCCGGCACGAAGCTCACCTTGACTGCGGCCGTCGACGTTCGAGTTGCCGACGTAAAGCCCGAGGAGGGGGCTTCGGGGGGCTATGCCTTCGCCGCGGTGTATCAAACCGACAAGCGGGGTAAGCTCGTCGCCTTCCACGACTTCGTCCAGATCACCGGCACGAGCCCCTGGCAGCGCAGGAGCTACACGTTCCCGGTTCACCCGGAGGCCAACTTCGTCTCGCTCCGCTCGGGGCTCTTTCAGGCCGTGGGCGTCGCCTGCTTCGACAATTGGACGCTCGTCGCGGGGACCGAGCCCAAAGCAATCGACGAGGTCCGCCAGCCCACGCGGGGGTCCGGCCGCCCGGGAGGCACGGCCGCCGTTCTCGACGAGCCGGGCATGCCAACCGGACCGGGCGCTTCCTCGCCCAAGACCGTTGCCGCGATTCTCCAGGATGCCGGGTTCGACGTCCGCCTGCTCTCGGCCGACGAGCTGGCCGACCCTGCCCTGTTCAATGCCTCGCGGTTCGACCTGGTGGCTATTCCAACAGGCGAGACCTTCCCGGCGAAGGCTCGGCGGGCCTTCATCGAGTTCCTCCGCACGGGCGGCGGCTTCATCGCCACCGGCGGCTACGCCTTCAACCGCCTGGTGCGAAAGGTCGAAGGGAAATGGGTCGCCGAAGAGGAGATCGTCAAGGCCCGCCTTGAGGAGGCGATGCAAGCCGAGCGGTCGCTCGTGGCCGACGGAGGTTTCGAGCAGAGCCCGGCCGCTCCGCTGGGCGGCCAGGCCGCCGATGGCAAGTGGCGCCGCACAAGCGACCTTTGCACCGTCGTCGAAGAGTCGCCGCACGAGGGACGCTTCTCGGCCAGAACGACCGTGCCCGACGGCGTCGCCAATCCGAACCCGCAGTTCTACCTCGACGTGGCCGCAAAGCCCGACACGGTTTATCAGGTCTCGGGCTGGATCCGAACGCACCAGGTCGCCGGACCGGGAATGGCGTTCATGGCCCTCTATCAATACGATGCCGAGGGAAAGCTCGTTCGATACCGTGATTTCGCCAAGGCCTACACCACGAGCCCCTGGCAGCGTTACGACTATCGATTCACGCCGGACCCCGGGGTCGTGCGCCTGCACGTGATGGCCGGGCTCTATCAGGCCCGGGGAACGGCCTGGTTCGACGACGTCCGCCTCGGCGACGTGACCGGCGTGGAGTCGCGCCCGCTGAACACGTCGACCGGCACGCCGGCCGACGGGCTGGAAGTCTCCCCGGAACAGATCGGCGCGTTCGACGCCTCCTTCCCGCTCAAGCGGGCCTGCTCCCTGCGTACGGCGGGGGGACAGCACGTCGTCCGTGAACCGATCGAGTGGCAGGGCGAGCTGCGCGGCTGGGCCGCCTCGGGCGTGATCGGTTACGACAACGCACGCTGGGTCCCACTGATCGAGACTTCCGACCGATACGACCGCCCGCGAGGCGCCGCCGCTGCGATGATTCTCAACTACGCCGGTTTCTATGCCGGCTCCTCGTGGGCTTATGTTGGGATCGAGAACGTCGATCTTTTTGAAGACCGGCAAGGGCCCATGGCTAACGGCCTGGGGGAGGTCGCGAAGTTCATGCTCGAAAAGCTGTATCTCCGCAACCTCGCCACGGACCATCGCTTTTACCGGGAAGGCGAGCCGGTCACCGTGTCGATCGTGGTCGACAATCGGGGCTCCGAGGACCGCCGCGTGCGGGTCCGTTTTTCAACGAGGGGGACGGGAGAAACACGGGTGCTGGCCACCGAGGTTCGGGAGCTGGACGTTGAAGCGGAGGCGAACGAGAAAGTCGAAGCCACTTTTTCCCGCGTGGACGGGGAAGGTGACCTCTGCGAAGTGGCCGCCACGCTGGGAACGTTCACCGGCTGGAACCTGCGTGCCGCCGAGTACGGCGCCGAAGGCGTGCTGGGAGGACTTCACGGATCGTATCTACCGTTCGTCCGCACGCCCGAGGAACGGCGCAAGCAGGGCGATCCCCGCCCCTCGGTGCTCGAGCGCTATCCGACCCGGGCGGCCTACCTCGCGCGGATGACCGAAGCCGCCCTCCAACTACGGCAGGAAGGGTTCCTCCTGGAAGCCGACGTGGTCGAGATTCTAAAGACCGCGCGGGCGCGGCGACTGTGGGACGACGCGAAAGAGGGAGGCTCGAGCCCGCTGGGCCGCCTGCCTCACCGAGGCGATGCTCCGCCCGGTACGATTCCCCGACGATTAGGACGGCGCCCCGATTTCTGCCGGATCGACGGCCAACATTCCCCTCGGACCGAGCCGGTCGGGTGGAACTCCGACTGCTATTGTGGGGGCACTTGAGCCGGGCTATACTGCTCCCCCCCGGGTCGCGGCGGCGTGGCTTCGAAATAGAAGCGGCGCCGCTTTGCGGATCCCACGCATCACGTGCGGCAATAAGGAACAGGATTGGCTATGGCCGTCCCTACGAAAACGAGAGGCTACGGGCGTCTGCTGGCCGAGTTCATGGATCGAGGCTATCGGTTCAGCCGATTCTCGGAATTACCCCAAGAGCTAGGAGAACTCTTGTTGCGGCACGACATCGACTTTGACGTCGATCTGGCGCATGCCATGTCGCTTGTCGAAGATGACTTGGGGGTCAAGGCGACGTACTTCTTCATGGTCAGTTCCCCGTCGTACAACCTTTTTGCGCCGGAGAACGTCAGGACGGTCAGGTCGCTGCGGGAAAGAGGACACGAGGTCAGCGTTCACTTTGATCCCACCATCTACGAGGATCTCGAAAGCGGCTTTCGGCGGGAGCGCCAGGTTTTCGAGAGCCTATTTGACGTGAAGCTCCAATGCATCAGCATTCACCGGCCGATCGCATCCATCCTCGACAACGACATGACGATCGACGGTGTGCGTCATACCTACCAGCCGGTCTACTTCAGCAGGATGAAGTACTTCGCCGATTCCCAGGGCACATTTCGCTACGGCCACCCTCTTCAGTCGAAAGAGGTCGCGCAAGGCCGCTCCCTCCATTTGCTGATCCATCCCATTTGGTGGATCACCAATGCGACAAGCCCGGTGTCGGTTCTGAACGGGTTTCTCGATTTCCGCGTTCGCGCCTTTCAGGAACACATGGCGCGCAACTGCAAACCGTACCGGGAGCACCTGGACTCGACTCGTCCCGCCGAAACGCCGCGAGCCGTCGCCTGATCGAACGGCGGGCTTGGGCAGCAAGAGGTAGGCAGCATCGCCGTGGGCAGGCCAGAGGAGATCGGAGATGAAGCGAATTGGATTGTTTGGCTGCAAGCACACAACGCTGTTCCTGCTGGAAGCCTTGCTCACGAAGGTCGACATCGCCGGCGTCGTCACCATTTCCCCGGCTGCCGGCGAGAAGTTCCAGGTGGCGGACTACTGCAATCTGAAAGCGCACTGTGAGAAGCAGGGTGTCCCCTGTTACGTGGCGAAGAAATACTCCCTCAAAGACTCCGACGACGCGGACCAGGTCGCCAATCTGAAACTGGACCTGGCCTTTGTCATCGGATGGCAAAGGTTGGTCCCGGAGGAGGTCCTGAGCACGCTCTCCATCGGTGCCTTTGGCATGCACGG
Source organism: Planctomycetota bacterium (assembly GCA_043824335.1). Lineage (GTDB taxonomy): Bacteria > Planctomycetota > Planctomycetia > Pirellulales > Thermoguttaceae > JBDRTC01. The sequence goes on from JBDRTC010000509.1 coordinate 3,729, forward strand.
AAGCCCCGACGATCTGCCGAAGGGCCGGGGGAGGTCGCCCATGAACTGGTCGCTGATCGAGGGAAGAACTCACTTCCACACCAACCTGTTCCGCTACGATGCCGGCGTGGATTCCGGCGACATCCTGGACACCTTCGTTTTCAGCATCCAAAGGAGCGACACGGCGGAGACGATGCACTTCAAAAACACGCTGGCGATGAAGCGCCTGGTCCTGAGAAACCTCGACCGATTGCTCTCGGGCCAATTTGAACTGAGAAAGCAGCGTGATCTCACTCCGACCTTCTATCCGAAAAGAACGCCGAAAGACAGCCTGATCGACTGGCATCAGGACCTGTTCAAGATCGAGTCGTTTGTCAGGGCGGTCACGCGCCCGTTCAACGGGGCCTTTTCCTTCGTCGACTCGCGGAAGGTCACCATCTGGCGGGCGCACGTGTTCGAGACAGACCTGGTCGACTTCGGCTCTCGCGACGAGGAGCCGGGGACGATCGCCGAGGTTTTCCCAAACGGCAAGTTCCTGGTCCGATGCCGGGGAGGTCTGCTGCTGGTCCACGAGTATGACACAAGTCAGACACTAGAAGCAGGCATGCACTTGCGATCCCCGGAGGATGCCATGCCCACGTTTCCGACCAACCGGCACGGATTTCACGATATGGAGGGCGTTGAGGGAACTTAAAGTCCAACGGGTGGTTTCGTCGCGGGTTCAAAGTCAATCGGTGGTTCTTCCCGGCCTGGTCGCTACTGGCCGATGATCTTCACCAGCATGCATGTCATCGCCCTAAGTGCTTTTCGCAAAACGACTTTCCATCGAATGACCCAAAGGCACTGTCTTTTCCGGGCGTGCGGCAAATGCCGACGTTTGACCCCATCATGAATAGTCCGGGTTAGCTTGGCAACGTCACGGCAAGGGTTCCGCTTCCCTCCGCAGGCGTGACCAGAGGGCTTGCACTTCCAATTCCTCAGCCCACTGCTCGATGTATTCGAGATCCAGAACACTTCGCTGGAGTTCATAGACCCGCATCGCGTCGGTAAGCTGCTTCTGGCTGCCGCCGCTGAGTTTCGCCCAGCGGAGTTTGGCGAGAATCGTATCTTCGGGTGCGGAGACGGGTACGCAAACCCCGAACAGACCCTCAATCTGCCGCCGCGCGAAACGGGACCTATCGAACGGTTCGTCGGTCAAGAGCCAGAAGTCGACCTTGTCGCCTCCTTCCGTATCGAGCAAGTTGAACATCCCCTTGTGTACGATGGCTTCCAGGATGGCCGACTCGCTCACGTAGTACTGCGGCGGGGGAAAACCGCGGACGATGTTTTCCACGTCGGAGGTGCCGACCTGCACGATGAAATCGATGTCGTGCGTCGATCGAGGCTCGCCCTGCAGACTGGAAACGAGCGACCCGGTAAGCATGCACTCGATGCCGGCCTGCTCCAGGAATCGCACCACCGTCTTCAGTAGTTCCGGTTGTGACACTTGGCCAGTCGCTCCAGGTAGATGCGTTTTCGATCCTCGTCGCCGAGATGCGGGAACCGCTTGCGCAGTCCGTAGCGGAAGAGCTCTTTGGTCATCTCCGAAAGCTCAAACGCCTTGCGCAAACGCTCTTCGGGCGTCATTCGCGCCAGGGCTTTAAGGTACAGTTGATGGTTCGGTCGTGATTTCACAGTCATTCGGCCGTTCTTCCCGGCCTGGTCGCTACTCCCCAATAATCTTCACCAGCACGCGCTTGCGGCGGCGGCCGTCGAACTCGCCGTAGAAGATCTGCTCCCAGGGGCCGAAGTCGAGGCGGCCTTCGGTGATGGCGACCACCACCTCCCGGCCCATGATCTGACGCTTGTGATGGGCGTCGGCGTTATCTTCGCCCGTGCGGTTATGCCGGTAGCGCTCGGGCGACGCGTCAAAGGGGGCCAGGTCTTCGAGCCATTTCTTGTAGTCCTGGTGCAGCCCGGGCTCGTCGTCGTTGATGAACACGCTGGCCGTGATGTGCATCGCGTTCACGAGGCAGAGCCCCTCCCGAACGCCGCTTTTCTTGACGGCCTCTTCCACCCGGGGCGTGATGTTCACGAAGTCCATCCGCTCAGGCACGTTCAGCGTCAGGTGTTCGGTATGTGATTTCATGCTACGTTCCCCATTTTCCCTCTTTTCCCTTTTTCCTCACCACACATTTCCGATCCCACAGAAAGCCCGGTTCCGGGGCCTCCTGCACATGCTCGAAGGATCGCGCGTATTGTAGACCACCCATCTGGGGACGACAACCGGGCACTCCTTCGCTCGGCGGCAACCATGCACCGGATTACGGCTGGGCTTTATCGGAAAACGCTGTTCCCGGGTGGCATGGCGTCGCTTGCGTCGCCATGTTTCCGGGCACATGC
>JBDRTC010000510.1:0-3936 GCA_043824335.1 Planctomycetota bacterium
GGAGCGATGTTCGAGGTGGAGGGTGAGTCGGTTGGAGCGGCGGGTGATGTAGAGGTTGGAGTCGGACCAAGCGGCGAAGTCGCTCGAACCGCGCAGGGCCTGTGCGGGGTTTGCGGCCGGGGACTTGCGAGCATGATGCACATATGAGTTCAACTCATATGTGCATATATGCCGAGTCCTGCAATATGTCCCAGTTGAGAACCGAGAAGGCTGTGTGCGTCTGGCGCCAGATCCAGACCATGCCGCCTACAAGGGTAGATCGTGTCGTACAAAACTTGACACCGTAGCGAACTGAGACCCTTCTACTCGTCATTTTTTTCGGCTTTGTGGAGGTCGTTGGGGCGCGTCGAACGTACTAGCAAGGATGGCACGAGATGTTTTCACCCTCCCGTCCAACGCACTTGAACGACGAGTCGTCTTGATGTGGCTCGATGCAGGGTATGATCGCACAACGATCAGTAGACGGCTTCGTGACAAGCAGAGGATCTATCGCCGGCTCGGGAAATCCGAGCGAGAAAGCCGAATCGCACGCAGACTCACCTGCGCGAACGTCACGCGTGCTGCTCAGCGCGAGGCCCAGTGCAGACCTGGTGATGCGAAGCTGAATGCCAGAGTGATGAAGGCGTCTCTGCGGGCTTGGGCTGATGCGCTACGCGCGTTAGGCAAGCAGGTTCCCGCTTGGATGCCCGAGCCGCCGCGAGCCTCGCCAAGCGGATTGATATGCGAGTACTGGTCCTATACGCAGCGTGTTCGCGACCCTTCCCCTGCAAGCTTCAGGAGCCACCGCCTCTACATTTCATGGTTCTTGGAGCATCTGAAGCGGAAGAAGGCCAAGCTCAGAGCGATCACTCTGACAGACGTGGACCACTTCGTCTCCACCCTGACCTCCGATCGCAAGTTGGCCGTGACGACAGCCGGGAACGCCTGTATTTGCCTTCGACACTTCCTCCGCTTCCTGTTCCGGACGGGCAGGATTGCCACTGACTTGGCCTATGGTGTCATCGGTCCATCGACGCGCCAGATGCTCAAGCGGCCTCCACCGAGAATCTCCTGGACCGAACTCAACAAGGTTCTACAGGCCATTGATCGTACGCGGCCTCTCGGCAAGAGGGACTTCGCGATCTTTATCACCGCGGCAAGTTATGGTTGGGGTGCTGCAGAGGTCCTGTCGTTGTGCCTAGATGACATCGACTGGCACCGGAACAGACTCTCCGTTGTTCGCCCAAAGACAGGTGTTCGGACCGAGGTTCCCCTTCGGCCTGAGGTCGCGCTCGCCCTTGCATCGTACATTCAGACCGCACGTCCCCCGAACACGGGGATGCGCGACGTCTTTCTGCGTCACTACGCGCCGTGGGCCAAGGTGCCAAACGCCACATCCATTGCAACGAATTTGGGGCGATACGCGAGAGCGGCTGGGGTCTCCCTGCCGATTTGCGGGACAAAGCTCTTTCGATGCGCTCATATCGCCGAGCAACTGAACCGAGGCGTACCGCCGAAGATCATCGCAGAAGTGGTTGGCCATACGGATACCCGATCGATATCTCGATACGCTGGTGTGAACATCGAACAGCTTCGAAGCTGTACATTGCCGGTGCCCAAATGAAGACTCATCATTATCGAAGCTGCTTCGGGAAAGACATAGAGATGTTCTTGCGGTTCAAGCGCTCGTTGGGGGTTCGATACGAGAGCCAAGAAGCAACCCTACGATCCTTCGATTCCTTCGTGGTTGAGAACCTCAGTGGGCGTCGTCGAGCAGACTTGAAGTTGGCAATAGAGTCGTGGCTCGCAGCGCTGGATTGCCGACCGGTCACGATCACAACTAACCACTTCACCGTGCTGCGCAAGTTCTGCCTTTTCCTGCGCCGCCGAGACCCGAACAGCTTCGTGCCTGATCGCGACTGGGCACCGCGGGTCTACAAATCGAACCATGTTCCGCACATCTTCTCACCTGCACAGATTCTCATTCTGCTGAAGCAGGTCGACAAGATGCAGGACCCATTTCGTGCACGCAGCTATCGCATGCTGATCCTGATCCTCTATTGTACGGGTCTGCGCATTGGAGAGGCCGTGCGACTGCGAATCCGGGATGTTGACCTGCAGGACAAGGTGCTGCACGTCGAGGTCAGCAAGGCGAAGTCGCGATGGGTGCCATTTGAGGAGACGCTGGCCGGCGAACTGGCCGATTACCTACACGCACGACTCCAGATGCCGCAGGCTTCGGAGAACAGCCGGGTCTTGGTCCAGCCGAGTGGTTCGATCTTCAGCCGGGTGGTAGTATCGAACAGGATCACCGCGCTCCTGCGGCAATGCGGTCTCAAACCTCCTCAGGGGCGCGTAGGTCCCAGGCCGTATGACACGAGGCACTCCTTCGCCGTCAATCGGCTCACACAATGGTATCGTGACGGAGTCGATCTACAAGAACGTCTGTCTTGGCTCGCCGCATATCTCGGACATGACGATCTGCTCGGCACGCAGGACTATCTCCAAATGACGCCGGAATTGCGCGGGCTTATCAGCGCTCGGCACGAGAAGTACATTCGTCGGTGTTGGGAGACCCGATGAGAAGGGGAAAGCCAAAACAAGATCAGCTGCTTCAATTGGTCGAGGGCTTCTTTCGCGAACACATGCAGCACACTCGCGGGGCAAGTCGGCACACGATCTTCGCCTACCGAGACAGCTTGCAGCTGTTTTTCTGCTACCTCGCCAATACAAGGGGATGCGACGTGTCGAAGGTCCGGATCGAAGACATCACCGAGGCCAACGTGCTCTCATTCCTTCAGCATCTGGAGTCCGAGCGGGGGAACGCCGTTTCGACAAGAAACTGCCGGCTCACGGCAATCCGGAGCTTGTGCAGATACTTGATCCGAAAGGACGTTACCCACGCAGCGGAATACGGGCTGATCGTCTCGATAGCGGGAAAGAAGGCTCCCATGCCGGACATTCCGTACCTCGAACCAGCGGAGGTCAAGCTGCTACTCGAGCAGCCCGATCAGGAAGATCTGCTGGGTCTGCGCGACTACGCCCTGATCCAGTTTCTCTACAACACCGGCGTACGGGTCAGCGAAGCGCTGTCCATATCCGTTGGCGATCTGGAGCTGAGAGCGCCGTCGCAAGTGCGAGTGGAGGGGAAGGGCCGGAAGACACGAGTGTGCCCGATTTGGCGGAGCACGGCAGCGCTCCTCAGACGCTACATCGCCAGATGGGAACTCAGGGCCGGCTCACAGCTCTTCTGCAATGCGCGTCGTGGCCCGCTCACCACCTCGGGCATCGCCTTCATCCTTGATAGACACTTTGAAGCAGCAAAGAAGAGGCATCCGTCCTTGCGGAATCGGAGGGTCACTCCCCATGTGATGAGGCACAGCACCGCCTGCGCCCTCCTTCAATCCGGCGTTGACCTGATCACAATCCGTGACCTCCTTGGACACGAGAGCGTGCGCACGACTGGTCGCTATACAAGGGCGAACTTGCAGACGAAGCGCCGAGCCCTCGAGGACTTATGGAATACCATGGATCTTTCATCGGCGGATCGAACGCCTACTTGGGCACCGAGGCCGGAGCTTCTCGAGCTTCTGGCGTCGCTATAGACCCCGACAATATGTCGAGCTGTGAGTCACAGCATTGCGGGGGACCGGTCTCACTGGCCCCTGCTGTGAGCCGCGGCTGGCCGCGGCCAGGCGAGGGTTGCTGCCAACTGGGACATATTGCAGGACTCGGCATATATGCACCAGCAGGACGGCGAGGTCGTGAGCGCGCTGGATCTCGCGCAGGCTGCCGAGCACGGCAGAGACATCCGCCGCGGAGTTTTCCTCGATGCGTGCCATTCGCACGAAGGGGTCGAGGACCATGAGGCGTGGTTCGAGTTCGGAGATGACGGTACGCAGGCGAGCGAGATCGATCGTGCGGTCGAGCCTGAGGACAGGGACGTCGAGCAGGTAG
>JBDRTC010000511.1:0-5544 GCA_043824335.1 Planctomycetota bacterium
TGCAGTCGTAGCAGGCCTCTTCGGTCCCGTGATCCAGGTGTACGGCGAAGATGGCTTCCGGGAAGACGTCGTCGGCCGTCCGGATCATGGCCTCGAGGAACCGGCTGTCGGTATAGTCTCGGGCCCCCCGAGAGGTCTGGAGAATGAACGGGGTACTGACGGCCCGGTCGACCGCGTCGTCATTGGAAGCGAACTTGCCCAGGTTCCCGCGGAACAGACCCACGGTCTGTTCGAGATTGTTGATGTTGTACGCCCCCACGGCGTAGCGTCCGTACGCGTGTTTGAAGAGGTCTTCGGTTGTGACGATCATTGGTTTTCCTTCACCTTCCGGCTTGTCTGGAAACCGCCGGGACTGGGCTCGGCAGCCCGGGCTACTCGTAAACCACCTAATTGTATCGGACGCCCGTTTGGCTTGCCAGGGCAGCCTGTGGGGGGGGCGCGGTTCCCGTTGCCACGCGGGGCGGTTCAGACTATCATGGGTAGCTCGGCTCCCCGATAAGAGGAAGACTTAACCCACCATTTTGCTGAAGTCCAGCCACGAGAGAGGAGTAACTGCCGCGATGACCCCCGAGGACCAAGTTCAAGTTCACTGGCACGAGCACGCCGTCTCCCGGAAGGAGCGAGAAGACACCAACGGACACGAGGGCTGCGTGGTCTGGTTCACGGGCCTGAGCGCCAGCGGCAAGAGTACGGTGGCCAATCTGGTGGACCACAAGCTCCACTCGATGGGAGTCCACAGCTTCGTCCTCGACGGCGACAACATCCGCCACGGCCTTGGCCTGAACGCCGCACCCGGCGCGCTCCGCCAGCAGCACGATGACGAGTTCGCCAAGCGGTTTGGACTCGGCTTTTCGGCCCAAGACCGCGAGGAGAACATCCGGCGGATCGGCGCCGTGGGCAAGCTGTTCTGCGACGCCGGGATCATCGCCCTGACTGCGTTCATCAGTCCGTATCGCGTCGATCGTGACCGGATCCGTGCCACGCTGGTCGAGAATGACTTCATCGAGATCTTCGTCGATGCCCCGCTGGAGGTATGCGAGGCAAGGGACCCCAAGGGGCTCTACCAGAAGGCCCGGGCCGGGGAAATCAAGGGTTTCACCGGCATCGACGATCCCTACGAAGCGCCCGAGAAGCCCGAGTTGGTGCTCGACGCCGGCACCAAGTCGGCCGAGGTGCTGGCCGACGAAGTGATCGCCCGTCTGAAGTTGGTAGGCAAGTTACGGAGTTAGGGGAGACTCCGGAACTTGGGGCGCGAGCCCCGGCACCGGTTCGCTGTCTGGCGCACATCAGCCGGATCGCCGTTTCTCAGACGCTGCCTTGGGGTGACCGAATGCCTCATCGGACCGGTCGCCCGGCGAGCGGCGTTTGGGTTTGTCGGTATTCTCCGATTCTCCGCACAAAGGGGTTGACTGTCTCGTGGCGGAAGCGGTACACTTTTCATGCGGGAGATTGTCTCTATTGCGTAGCTGTGTGCGTCGGATCGATAGAGGCGTTTTGCAGGGAAATTGACGCTCCTAAACGGTCATCGGGCGAATGTTCTTCGGAGCTACCGCCGAAAGGGATTCGGTTTCGCACCTGTGATCTTCTCTCTCCAAGGTTTGCTCGGGCGGCGTTCCTGATGGTCAGGTAGGATGAAGAATAGCGGTTCCAGGGAAGGGAGCCAGGCACTCATGGTGGAAGTGTCGGCGAGGGAAATTCAGCCGCGGGCTCAAACGGCGCTGGCCGCCAGTCGAATCTCGGAACTGCGAGATTTGCGCGTGGAACGGCAAGACGGCGCGTTGGTGATCTGTGGGGTCGTTTCGAGCTTCTACCACAAGCAGTTGGCACAAGAGATCGTCCGAGCGGTCTGCCGGAAGATCGAGTTGGTCAACTCGGTCCGGGTCCGGTAGTCTGTTTGATCAGGCCGTGCGAGGATCCGTTGCGCCCTATATGCGCCGCGGTTGGGATAAGGTATCGGAGTGAGGAGGGACACGGACGTTCCTGGGAGTTTCGCCGTTTTCGGCCAGCGGAGGGAGCCTGTCGACGGCGGCGAGGAGGGAACGATGGACGATCTCTCGTACGGTGCGGTTCGTCTGTCGCCGCCGGAGGATTTTCCGGAGCACCCACTGCCGGAAACGCTTGCGGACGCTGAAATGCTGGCCGCTTGCATCGAAGGAGCTGTGTGGCGGGAAACCGGCGGCGCGGTGCGGAATCTTCGTGTTGAGGTCAATCGCTACGGTGTTTTGCTCACCGGACGTTGCAGCACGTACTACACCAAGCAGAAAGCCCAACACGCCGCCATGGCCATGCCCGGCGGAGGCCAGTTGACCAACCGGATCGAAGTTTCCTGAAACTCGGCGGGCGAAACGTTCGCCCCCGCTGCCACTCCCGCCCGGGGATGCTGGCATTGCCAGCATGCGGTGGAGCGATCATCGCGCGTTGTTTTTATTCAATCTCGCGGGCCTCGCTCAACAGCAACTCTTCAGTCAGCCGCTAGGCGGCCCGTCGGAACAGCGTATCCGCGAGCCGATTGCATGCCCGCACCAGATTGTTGGCCTTCCTGCCATAGAACGTGATCTGGCTGGGGTTTAGATACAGACGGTCCAGGCCAACGTCGAGCATGTTTCGGTGGAAGGCCACGTGCTCGCAGTCGGAGCCGTCGTACTTCGACGTGAGCATGGCCTGCATCTGGTAGACGCCCAGCCCTCCGAAGCACGAGTAGACCCTGAACATCGGGTCGCCGCGCCGCCAGCGCATGTGATTGACCACTTTGGTCGGGATCCCGGCGTAGCTTCCCTCTTCCCGGAAAGCCCAGGCATCGTAGTGCAAGAGCAGCGTTTGATTCCAGTAGGCCCGCTGGATGATGCCGTAGGAACCGACGAAATCCCAATCGGAATGGCCGAACGTGTTGGCGACTCCGTCGTAGCTCCAACCTGCTTCAAGATCCGTGTCGACGACAATCACGTGGTCGAAATCGGGACACGTGGATTCGATAAACTCTCGGTACCGGTTGCGGTAATAGGCCATGCGCGCGGCGCGTTCCAGGGAACGAATCGGTAGGTTGACCGGATCGCCTCGCTGTTCCGAGAGGATCGTGACTCTGAGGTTCTCTTCTTCCCAAGCGGCCAGTGCTTCCCCGGTGCCGTCGGCCGAGTCGTTCTCATAGAGGACGACCCGGTAGTCGGCGAACATCTCCCCCAGTTGCTCGATTCGGGCGATCGTTCTCGGGAGCACGTCGCCCACGTCGCGAGCCACCCCGCAAATCACTGCCGACTTCTCGCGCATGATCGAGCGGCCGGAGCGCACCAAGGTCTGATATTCGTTCCGTCGACTTTGACCGACAGTGAACCACGATTCGGGAAAAGCCGCATCCGCCCTCATCACACTCCTCTGGTCTGGAGCAAGCAAGATGCCGGCCTCGTGGATTTTGCGTTGCCTCGATTGACAAGCGTGGTTCGACAAAGCCAAGACCTCTGCCGACAGGGCCGTGCAAGACGGATCGCGGGACGCCCCCTTATGGCCTTTCGACCACGTTTGGGGGCCCAGATGAGAATTTGCAGGGATTTTATCGGTTCTAACGATTGAATGAACGATATATAGGGTTGTCGCCACACCGGCTCCCGTGGCCGAAAAACAACCCCAGCCGGTACTTATCCAGCACCGGGACGGGAAACAACGCCTGTTTCCATCCCGAGGCAGGAAGGACATGCCTGGAAGTCTAGTGAGGATGGGAAGCCCTGGAGCCCAACGTGCCAGTGGAAGTTCGACCAAAATCAAGGGCGTTAGGAACCCTGTCCTTGCCTGACGTTTCCAACACCAGGGCAATTTCATTCTGCGAGCGAGTAGGGCAATGATTTGGCTTGCCTCTTTTCCCCGTTCCGGCAGCACCTTCCTGCGGATTGTCCTCGACCAGGTCTACGGAATCGAGTCGAGCACGTTTCACCGGGAAGAGACCTATCCGGTCGATGAAAACTACGCCGGCTTCCCGGTCGTCAAGACACACCTCTTGCCCAACCAGTTGGTTCCTTCCGACCCCTCCATTCCGGCGGTCTACCTGGTCCGCGACGGCCGCGACTGCGTGGTGTCGCTTGCCCACTATCGCAGGCAACTGCTCACGCCGGGATCAGATTTCGAGTTGAATCTCCTGGAGGCAATCGACGCTCTGGAAGGGAGCCATTTCGGCGGCTGGAGCGAGCACGTTCGCCGGTGGTCCGCCCGGGCCTCGCTCGTGATCCGCTTCGAGGACCTCGTCGTTGATCCGGTCGGCTCAGCCGAGCGACTGCGACCGTGGCTCGACCTGCCCGAACCGCGGCGCGAACGGCTGCCCAGTTTTGCGGACCTGCGCTCGAAAGGCTTCAAGTACGGCAGCGGCGAGCAACACGGGTTCGACCAGGCCGATCGAGAGCGTTGGCGCAAGGGCAAGTTCCGCCGTGGAAAGCCCGGCTCGTGGAAGGACGAGCTTCCCGAACGGTTCCATCTCCGCTTTCTTCGCGTTCACGGGCGGGAGCTGGCCAGGCTGGACTATTTGGACCCGCCAAGCGGTCCATCAGGGGACAATCATTACGGCGTGACTGCTCAAAAGCGACGGACGGCGGCAATCCGCTGCAACGGCGGCAGGAAGCGGCTGCTGATCGACGCCTCGAAACTTCTGGACGGCAGAATGGACGGAATCCGGCGTTACGTCGAGGAGCTGCTGCGGGCGATGCTGCCCATCGCCCGCCGGCGCCGGCACGCCTGGGAAATCGACGTCCGCTTTGGGCTGACGGAAACTTTTCCTCTTCTGGAGATCGCGGACGACATCGAACAGGGGCGGCCTCCCTTGTCGAGGATTCCCAGACTGCTCCGATCGGGGGACGACAACCCGATCCATTCGTCGAGAGAGCGGCTGCGGGCCCTGGACGGGCCGACCGGTGTCGAACTCGTTCGCGAGACGATTCGTTTGAACTACTTGAAGGCGTGCCGCAGCGCGATAAAGCGGTGGCAAGAGCTGAAGCTCCTAAGCGCGACGCTGTCGCCCGTCAAGAGGCGGACCGGTTACGACCTGGTTCATCTGACGCTCCCCAACACCTGGTGTTTCTACCGCGATCTCGATGCGCCGCTTTTGACGACCGTGCACGATCTTTCGCACGAGGCGTGCCCCCAGTTTCAAGCGGCGTCGAACAACCGTTCCCTGGCCGCGGGGCTCCGTTATGCCCGAAGCGTCGATTCCGATTACGTCGCCGACTCCCAAGCCACCAAGGACCAAATGGCCCGGCTGCTCGACTTGGATCCGGAACGAATTGCGGTGGTGCACCTGGCCTGCGACTGCGAGCGGTTTCGACCGGAAGTGCGGACCGAAAGGCTCGATCGGGTGCGGAGCAAGTACGGAATTCCCGAGGGACCCTACGTGCTTTCCGTCGGCACCTTGGAGCCTCGAAAGAACCTCATCAACACGGTGCTCGCCTTCACGTTGCTCGCACAAGAGGCCCCGAATCTCGGCGCGAACCTGGTCATCGCCGGCTCGTTCGGATGGGGCAACGCCAGCCAGCTCAAGGCGGCAATTCGGGCGTGTCCGAGAATCCGGAC
>JBDRTC010000512.1:0-6133 GCA_043824335.1 Planctomycetota bacterium
GTCCGGGGGCGTTTTGCGCCACTTTCGGCGGGGCGTTTTGGGGTCTTATTGAGGGGTCCTAACTACGGAGAATCACCGATGAACGAGAACTCCAACCAGACCGCCGCCGGCGAGAACTCCCGGCGAGAGTTTCTCAAGCGATCGGCCTCGACCGCCGCCGGTTCGGTGCTGGTCGCCGGGCTCAGTGTTGCCCGGGCGGCTCATGCGGCGGGCGACGACGTCATCAAGATCGCCCTGATCGGCTGCGGCGGCCGGGGGACCGGCGCGGCGATCCAGGCGCTTGCGAACAAGGCCCACGGGAACGTGAAGCTCGTGGCCATGGCCGACGCGTTCAAGGACCGCGTCGACGACAGCCTGCGGCGAATCCAGGCCCGCATGAAGGACCCGGCCCGCGTCGACGTGCCCGAGGAGCGAAAATTCACCGGATTCGACTGCCACGAAAAAGCGATCCAAAGCGGGGTCGACCTGGTGCTTCTCTGCACGCCGCCCGGCTTCCGGCCGGTGCAGTTCGAGGCCGCCGTCGAGGCCGGCGCGCACGTGTTCATGGAGAAGCCGGTGGCGGTCGACGCCCCGGGCGTCCGCCGTGTGCTGGCGGCCAACGAAGAGGCCAAGAAAAAGGGGCTGGCCGTGGCCGTGGGATTGAACATGCGCCATACCGACGGGTTCCGCGAGGTGGTCGGCCGCGTCCGCGACGGCGTCCTCGGCCGGCTCCTGTTTTTGCGGTGCTACTGCAACAACGCCGGCGTTTGGGTCCGCCCTCGCGGGCCCAACCAGACGGAAATGGAGTACCAGATGCGAAACTGGTACTACTTCAACTGGCTTTGTGGGGATCACATCGTCGAGCAGCACGTCCACTTCATGGACCTGGTGAACTGGCTCAAGGGCGACCACCCGGTCGAGGCCAACGGCATGGGCGGCCGGCAGGTCCGCAAGGGCAAGGACCACGGCGAGATTTTTGACCATCACGCCGTCGAGTTCACCTACGCCGACGGCACCAAGCTGTTCAGCTTCTGCCGCCACATCCCCGGCTGCTGGAACCACGGCGGAGGGTACGCCCACGGCTCCGAAGGCTTCGCCAACGCCGGCGGCGGGCAGTTCAGCATTCATCTTAAGGACAAGGAGCCGGAAACCTGGGAGCACGGCGAGGACGGACACCAGGTCGAGCACGACAACCTGTTCGCCGCCCTCTTGGCCGGCAAGCCCTACAACGAGGGCGACTACGGCGCCGTGGCCACGATGACCTCGATCCTGGGCCGGATGGCGACCTACTCCGGCAAGGTGGTCACGTGGGACGAGGGCCTCAGTTCGGAGGAGGACCTCTCCCCCGCCCGCTACGCTTGGGACGCCGAACCCCCGGTCAAACCCGGAGCGAACGGTTTCTACGCCTGTGCCATGCCCGGGGTCACGAAAGCGTGGTAAGCTCCGGCGCGGGCACCGTTCAGTGTTCGTGCCCGTGCTCGGCCTCGTACGCGTCTGCCTCGATGCCCGGGGGCTGGTCGCGGTGTTCGTGCCCGTGGCCCCCCGCTTCAAAGAGGCCGATGCCCCAGGCGATCGACAGCCCGAGAATCAGGGCGATGGAGAGCGAAGCCCGATCGTGCGCGTGGAATTGGAGCTCGGGAAGTAGGTCGCTCATCGAGATGCAGAGAAAGGTCCCGGCGGAAAAAGCCAGGGCGTAGGCGACCACGTTGCCGCCCTCGTGGACCTGTCCCAGGCCGAATTGAAAGAGGACGACGCCCAACGGAATCATTAGGGCGAACAGCCCGTTGACCAGGTGCCGAACCGCCGCGGACCAGGCCCCGACGGTCATCAGCGTGCTGATCGTCATGGCGTCGAATGGCTTGTGCAAGAAGATCACCAGAAAAGTTCCCAGCCCGGCCAGTCCGGCCAGAGAGTCGCCGTGCGACTCGGCTTCCACGCTGGCGGCCAAGGCGATGCCGGCAATGACCGTGTGCAGCGTCAGGCCGATCGCCGCTCCGGTCCAGGTGAGCCGGTGGGACTCGCCGCCCATGCATGGGCTGCCGTCTTCATGCTCGTGATGGTGAGAGTGCTCGCCCAGAGGCGCTCCTTCGGCGTCGACGCGGGGAACGTCGTGATGGTGAAAACAGAAGAACCGCTCAAGGAAGAACATCACCAGGAATCCGGCCAGCACCCACAGGAAGACCGTGCTCACCGCGTCCGTCGGCACTTCCATCAGGGCGTGCGGCAGCATGTGCAAGAGCCCAACTCCCAGCATCACGCCCGCCACCAGGCTCACGGCCAGTTGCATCCGGCGGTGCGTCAGCCGGATCATCAAGGGGAGCCATCCCCCGGCCAAGGAGGCCAGCAGAATCAACAGGCAATAGACAACCAGCAGCATCCCGGACGACATAGACTCTCTCCTCCGCCTGTTCAGATCGTGGTATCGGCCGATGATTTCCCAACCACCAATGATACTCTATGTTGCCCTGGGAAGCGCAGACCCGAAGAGAATCGGAGCACGACTATTTCGCCGGCGCAAAGCAGACAACCTGCCCATCCTCCAAAGAAACGACAATCCGACCCTCGTGGTCCAGGGCCGTCCCTCCCTTCACGACGGCGGCCGGGAGTCGCTCCGACCAGAGGTCTGAGCCGTCCTCGGTGTTGATGGCGGCCAGGAAGGCGGTTTGCGCGTCGCCCGTACCCGTTTGACCGGCGGCCAAGAGCACGCCTGGGCTGACGATGAAGCTGTTGAACCGGCGGCCCGACTTATCTTGCCACAGGGCCTTGGGCACGGGCTGGCCGCGGCGTGGTCCGGGCCAGCGCGAGGCCCGCTTTTCGATCTTTGGCGTGCCCTCCGGAAGCGGCGCCAAAAGCGCCAGCGGCGGCTGCCGGCTGCCTTCGTAGGTCACGTCGTAGACGAGCGACTTGCCGTCGGGGACCGTGTAATCAAGCGGGGGATATTGCCCATAGGCTGGGTAGTAAGGATAGAACGCCGTGTGAAACTGGGCATTGACCCCGTGGTACGGCTCGTTCAGGCAGCGACCGGTTTCGAGGTCGTATCGGGCCGTTTCACAGACGCCCCCGCCCAGGAATCGCAATTCGCCGTCACGAAGGTAAAGGTCGCCCTGCAAGCTGACCCCGCTGTTGACCTGTTCGGAGAGCGTGCCCGAAGTGTCGTTGTACCACTTGACCTCACCGGTTGCGGCATCGAGCGCGACCACGTGGGTGCCGTCGTAATGGGCGATTCCCGCGGCTGCGTAAACGACACCGTCCTCGACGACCACCCCGCCCGACACGGGCCACGTCGAGATCAGCTTCCCGTAGACGGGAATCAGCCGCTCGACCGGCGCGACGCGGAACGACCAGAGCCGCCGGCCCGAGGCCGCCTCGAAGCAATAGACCCGGCCGTCGGCCGAGCCCACGTAAACTCGCCCGTCGGCCACCGCGGGCGGGCAGTAAATCGCTCCGGCGGTGTAGGCCTTCCATTGCTCGTTGCCGTCGGCACCCAGCGCGCGCACGACCCCGGTGCGATCCGCAACGAAAACCGTGTTTCCCGCGGCGATCGGAGCGGTCGGATGAGCTGCAGAGGGAAGCTGGAACGTCCACGCCTGTTTCACCTGCCGCGGGACGGCCACTTCGGTGACGGAGGTCCTGCCGCTGTTTTCTCCGGCGGCCGGCCAATCGCCCGGCTCGACCTCAAACGGCGCGATCGACGCCGGGTCGCCCGAGCCCGGTTCCAGCCGGGAATCGTCCAGCCCGGGCCGGTAATTGAAATCCCCCGCCGGCCCCAGGCAAATGTGCCCGTAGAACGACAACTGGCACCCGCACATCCACGGCCCCCAGTAGAGAAAGCCGCCCGAGATAATCACGCCGTCCTGGCAGGGCGGGCGCATGGGGACGATGTGCTGGGCCGAGTTCGTGGCCGTGTCGATCCGCACCGTGCCGCCCGAGGCGCGGAAGAAGACGCTGTCGACGCAGCCGGTTGCCCGGGTGCAGGCGCGTCGCTGCGGGAACTCAGCAAGGACCTCACCCGTATCGTAAGCCAGCTTGAAGCCGCGTTCTTGATTCTGCGGCCCGGCTGCGTAAAACCCGTCGTCGCGGAGCACCAACTGGTAGTTGCCGTGCTCCTTGTGCCAC
Organism: Planctomycetota bacterium; assembly: GCA_043824335.1. Classification (GTDB taxonomy): domain Bacteria; phylum Planctomycetota; class Planctomycetia; order Pirellulales; family Thermoguttaceae; genus JBDRTC01. The sequence goes on from JBDRTC010000512.1 coordinate 4,096, forward strand.
AAGAGCTTGCCGTCGGCGGCCGAGACGGCGACCAACCGCTCCCGCTGCGGCCCGGCAAAGAGGAGATACTCATCGTTCGACTTGACGTACGTTTGCGTCGAGTACCCGGTCATGTAGTGTTGAGCTCGGGCGTTGGGTCCGATCGCCTCCAAAAGCTTTGCATCGGAAGTCTTCCAGACGACTTTTCTTGTCTCTGTGTCAAGACAGCCCAGGAGCTTCTCCGGGGCGTAGAAGTAGATCCGGCCGCCCTTCATCGAGACGCCGCGGCTGTCGAGATGCTCTTCTTCCCGGTGGCTCCAGAGGACCTTCTTCGTGCCGGGGTCGATAGCCACAAAGGTGCGGCCGAATCCGAAACTCGTCTTGGGATCGGCGTATTCGTGGCCGCCCCACATGCCCCAGGGCCAATGGCCCAGCCCGGGAGTTTGGGAAGGTTGCGTCGATATCTCCGCCTCTTCGCCGCCGACCAGGGCATAAAGCACGCCGTCTTCCAGGGCCATCCACTTCCACACGGGCCCCTCGGCAACGCCTTCCGGGAGCACGATCTCATCTTTGACCTTCCCGGTTCTCGCGTCGATCAGCTTACAGGACTCGTCGTCGGCCAGGTAGAGCGTATCCAGCGTGGCGATCATCGTGTTGCGATGGATCATGAACCCTTCTTTGAGGGCCCGCTTCCAGAGGATCGTCCCGTTGTAGCCGTTCGCGCAGATGAGCGTGTTGAGCATCGCGTTCTGGTTCGCCTTGTGGGCGATGTGCCCAAAGGCCCTGAAGACCCGGCCGCCCGCGGCAACCGAAACCTCGGGCATGGGGCAGAACTTCGGATCGCCCAGGAATTGGGTCAGATAGGGCGCCCGAGCAACTTCGTCGGTCGACTGGGGGTTGTTGTCCGGACCGTGGTAGACGTGGCTCCAGTCGTCGACGCCGTGCGGGTACGCCTTGACGAACTCGGTATTCGGCAGAATCGCGATCCCCTCGGGGTGCAGCACGCGAAGGATTTCCTCTTCCGTGACATTCCCCTGAGCGGAACCGGCAACCACGACGGCCCCGGCCAGATTGTCGGCCAGGTGGACCGAATTGAACCCGCCCCGGCCGACGAACACCCGCTCGCCCAAGAGCCCGGCCGCATCGGCCGCTTCTCTCACGGCCGCCACCTCCCCGGCGCTGGGCGACTGGAAGTAAACGATCAGCTCACTCCCCTCGGCCAGCCCGGTCACAAAGCCCGGCTGGTCGGCTTTCGGCAAGCCCAATACGGCGCAGATTCCCTTGCCGATGCCGATTTTCTCCAGCGCCGTCTTCGCTTCCGCGTCGATCGAAGCCGGAGCGGCCTGGCCGGATGGCGCCGATACGATCGCGGCAAGAATCAGGGCCACCACACCAACGCGGACGACGTACTTCCGTTGCGTTCCCATTTTCGATGCTCCCTGTGCTAAGCTTTGTCGAAAACCTCTGTCTCCGGGTGGCATGGCGTCGCCATGTCTGGCAGGCACATGCCCACGCTGCGCGAGGGCATGCCACCCTGGCCGCTGGATCTCACCCAAGGCGGACACTGGCTGGCAAGCAGCCAGTACCACCCAACCGCCAAGTATGAAGTTGAAGGACCACTAACTTCCGGAAGTCTAATGCCGCTTCCACCGGCCGTCAACAAGTTGAGGGGGGTGGGGCGGGTGGTCCGTGGAAAACGGGGTGGAACGGGTGTCCTCACCGCTCGGACAACCGGTCGGCCGGGGGGCTCCGGGCGAAAAGTTGAAATCCGCCCCGGCATAGACGAAAATGAACTCTTCCTTCCAAGCTTCCAAGAGGCCTCCGACGATGCTCCCAAGGATGCGACTGACGCTGATGTTGTCCGTGCTTGTCGTGTTGGGTACGTCCCTCGTATCCGCTGCCGCCCCCTGCGGCGTCGAACTGCTTCGCCCCGATTCGCTGGTGGGGTGGGATCACGGCGATCCGTCGCCCAGCGGCTGGAGGATGATCGAAGGGCGTCTGACCGGCACCGGCCAATCGACGCCGCTCCTCTCCGCCTGGACCTTCGGCGACTTCGAGA
>JBDRTC010000513.1:0-4709 GCA_043824335.1 Planctomycetota bacterium
CCGGTGCGGATCAATCCCCGTGGCCGGACGTTGCGGCTTCGTCGGCCGTCCATTCTACCCGACGGCCGAGGTCGAGTTCGACCCCAAGAATTGGCCACACCCGGGATGCAGGGCGATGCCGGCCGCCGCCCAAGCCAAACAGTTGTAGGGTGTACGAAGTACACCACTCCTTTTCGCGTTCGGTCCCCAATGCGTTCACACAACTCATCGCGATTTGGTGTACTTCGTACACCCTACGTGCTAGGTGCACCCCAGGTGTAACGCCAGTGCCACCAGCCATGGTTACAGCTTAAGCAATACCGAAAGACACAGAGTGCCAATTTCATCCCGTATGCCTATCAGGCGTCGCCCTGACGTTTCCGCGTCTTCTAGGTGTTCCAGAAAGCTCCTTCGGTCGCTCTGGTCGCCCAGGCGATGTTGATAGTCCCGCCATTCAGTTGCCGCGGCCAAGACACCAGCAGCAACGAGGCGTGTTCCGATCCACGCGATTTGGTCGTCTTCAATGGACCCACCGTGCAGAGCGCGAGAGCGCTTGTCGTACAGCTTCTTCATCTTCTTCATGATCGGCAGCCGCTTTGACGCGTCGGGTTCCAGTGCCGTCGCAACATGCCGTGAAAGCTCATCGGTGATCCCCTGGGTCTTCGTAGAAAGCAGAGCTTCTATTGCGGAAAAGCACAGTGCTAGTGCGATTGACGGCCTTTGCTGCGAGTCAGCCTGTGCGACTAGATGAATGGCATTCTTGATTCTCTGGGCCATGGAATCCGCGGGTGCGACACAGGCTGAGATGCATTGCGAGAAGAAGGCTTTTCCGATTGGTGAAACAAGTGTCGAAAAGGGCAGGTCGGTTCTGTTCAAAGGGAAGCAGTTCCCGGTGGAAAGGGGGATTTCAACGTCAGGGCCAAAATCAAGATCCCCAGCAAGGAGTCGAAACGACTTAACGATTGAAGGGATAAAGAGCTGGAGCTCCATCTCCACGGCTTTCATCGCGGACCTCGAAGCATCTCCGACCACATAGCCTGCGATGTGCATCCCCTCTGAATCATCTATGGGCTTAACGGGTAGAGCAGCAGGGATGATGCCGCATTCATGCATGTTGACAGCATAGACGGCCGTAGTCACAGCGAAAGAAAACCCGCTTTCGGTCGAGACCCACAGTTCCCATACCTCGCCCTCATCTCCCCAGGATTCGGCCGATGCGTCGTATGAGTAGATCCATTTCCCGAAGTCAAATGGATCGCTGAACTTCCCTCCAGGAAACGGGTCAAATATCTCGACCCAGTCTTCGTCGAGCCGAAGCAGAACATAGACAGCAAAACGCTCCGCGGCTGTTGAGATGTCTGAGATGCCGCCAAATGCGTGGAAAGCGATTTCTTCAAGATCTTCAACTGTGATCGACTTCGGATTGGGCAGTTTGGAGAGAACGAACTTCTCAAACACGTCACGCAGTCCATCCTCACCCCACAGACTGGCCTGAAAAATGAAGCGATCGGTTCTATCTATGCGCCTCGTCAGGTCGGCGTCTTCGTAACTCACTTCCTCGCGCTGTGCGCGTTTACTCCGCTCCCTTTTCAGTCTTTCCTGCAATGCCTTCATGAATGAAGGGTCAATCAGCAGGTCCTGAAGCCGTGTTCTTGATTCTTCTGACATGGCCGCTCAGTCCCGAGGATTCTTCTTCTTGTACTTCTTCGGATAGAGTTCTCGTCCGTATCCCCAGAGAAAGTGATCCAACTCCCTGACGGATGCTGATTCGAGTGCGAACCTAGCTCTCAGCGCGTTAAGCGCCACGCAGAAGGCTTCATAGTCCTTCAAGTGTTCTCTGATGTGCTTCTTCGTCGTTTTCTTCCTCGGGTCCATCAGTTCCATGAACGGGCACTTGATTTGGTAATGCACCAGCACATCTTCCACGTAGGAGTCATAGATCGGGTAGGAGGGATTGTTGTGAAAATGGCAGTACTTGGATGCGAAGGAATAGAAATCGCGCTCGGTGTCTTCGTTCACCTGGACCTTGGCAATCTCATTGACAAGGGAGTGGTCAGCAGCTTCCAATCGTCGGTCAACTTCCAGCTCGCGAATACGCTGCGCGGCTGCATAGATGGCATTGATATTGGTGCTGTACAGTGAATTGAGGAGACAGGCTTTGATAAGGATGTTTCGGAAGCAATCGTTGTTTCTCCATTGCCCAAAAACCTGGTCAAGCGTGGCCTCCGCTGTGGAGAACCGCTCATTCGCCAGGAATGCCTCGTGATACTCCCTGACAAGTTCAGCGGTAGGATCTTGCGGGAGCGGTTTCGTATTTCTTGGCATTGCCATTCTCTTCCAAACATCCACTATCAGCGAGGTCGGGCCGGTTATGTGAGTCGCAGGTTGGCGTGAATGGGGCGAAGATCTCGAATTCCCGCCATCGCGTCTATAAGCAAGAGCCGGGGACTTCACGACGCGGCTCTTGGGACTTGTCGACATCTCTCGCCCCCGCTCAGGCGAATCGAGGAACCTTCCCTCTTCAGGAAGATTCCGCGCTATCGACGGGCTGTGCCTGCATCACGTGCAAGAGCGACACGACCACGTAGTCGTCGTACACCGGCTCGGGGTCGTCGGGCGCAGGAAAACCGATGATCAGCGAAGACCGCCCCATGGCGACAAGCTCCGGATGCCGGATGTCGTACGTCCGACCGTCCGTCAGCGTCACCCGAAACGGTCGGAACGGCTCGTGCCTGAGGAACTGTCGAAGGTCTTCGGGCCGCATCGCAACGATCCCCGTGGGTTGAACGCTCCCTTGCGCGGCTAATCGAGGAACCCAACCAACTCCTGGCTGCGGCTGGGTTGCTGGAGCTTGCGGACGGCCTTGGCTTCGATTTGGCGGATTCGCTCGCGGGTGACCTTGAAGATGTGGCCGACCTCTTCGAGCGTGTAGCTGTAGCCGTCGCCCAGGCCGTAGCGGAGCTTGATGATCTCCCGCTCGCGGTAGCTGAGCGTTTTCAGCACCTTGCTGATCCGGCCGCGGAGCATCTCCTGTGCCGCGCCGGAGGCAGGGCTTTGGGCGCCGCCGTCGGGCAGAAGGTCGCCGAAGTGGCTGTCTTCGCTGTTGCCCACGGGCCGGTCGAGACTGATCGGGTAGCGGCTCATGGCCAGCACGCGGCGGGCCTCGTCGATGCAGGTGCCGCTTAAGTCGGCCGTCTCTTCGATCGTCGGCTCGCGGCCCAGCTCCTGCAACAGTTGACGGGAAACGTTCCGCACCCGCGACATCGTCTCCACCATGTGGACTGGGATTCGGATGGTCCGGCTCTGGTCGGCCACGGCCCGGGTGATCGCCTGACGGATCCACCAGGTGGCGTAGGTGCAGAACTTAAATCCCCGGCGGTACTCGAACTTGTCGACCGCCCGCATCAACCCGGCGTTCCCCTCCTGGATCAGGTCCAAAAAGCTCAGGCCGCGGTTGCGATACTTCTTGGCGATGGAGACGACCAGCCGCAGGTTCCCCTCCGACAAGCCGCGCTTGGCCTCCTGATACTGAGCATAGACCACACGGAGAGTGCGAACGCGGTTGCGCAGGCTGCGGGGGGTTTCCTGGGTGGCCCTGAGGATGTTGCGGAACTCCATCAGCCAGGGTTCGCGCTCCTTGGCCGGCCCCTTGGTTCTGCGGTGCTCGTCGATTCGGGCCTTAAGCTCGTCGACGCGGCGGCTGAAATCTTCCAGGGTGTTGATGGCGTGCTCGATCTTCTGGGTTCTCAGGCCCAGCTCCTCGATCAGGTGAACCGCCCGGCGCCGACAGCGTCCCAGCCGGCGCCACGCCGCCCGCCGCTGGCTCATGGGGCGCGACTTCGAGGTGGCCACCCAGTAGTCGCGCCGGTTCCGTTTCAGCAGGACCCCGAGGGTTTTCAAATTGTGTGGCAGCCGGCCGAGGATTTGCACTTTCTCCAGCCGGTCGGTGACCGACACCTGCACGGTCCGGTCGAACGGCAGGTCGCCATCGTGGACTCGGCGCAGCACCCTGACGGCCTGCTGCATCACGTAGTCGCACTCCAGAACCCTGCGCCGGAACCTTGCCCGGGTCACCTCGATCTGTTTGGCTAACGCGATCTCCTCTGTGCGGGTTAGGAGCGGGATTTCTCCCATCTGCGTCAGATACATCCGGACCGGATCGTCCGACCACGACTCCACCTCTCCGGCGAGCAGATCCTCCTGCCCGGCTTCGGAATTCCCGTCGACATCGACGCCGGCGACCTCGTCGTCGTCGCCCGACTCATCATCGCTCGACTCGTCATCGGTATCGAGCGAACCATTCGACTTATCGTCCAGACCCACCTCGTCGCGCGGGTCCGACGTGACTTCCTCTTCCTGCAACTCATCCAACAGTGTATTTGGGTCGTACAAGGCGTAACTCCTGAGTTACATTAAATGAACTGCCGCCGTACAGACCGCCGCGGAGAAAGAAGTGCTCGTCGAACCAAAGGGCCCCGTGTCGCATAGGCGCCGCTCGGGGCCTCTCGCATTGAACCACGGCATCGCTGGATGGATACTTCTCTTCCCCGCGTAACGGCTGGCCGGTCCCCGTGTGGCTTCAGCAAACCACGCAATTCTACCACCGATTCCCCGGAGCGACGGCACTACCGGTAATTTGGCAAAGGATTACATTTGCAAGACGAAAACGCCCAAATCCCAGAAGCCCTAAATTATCCAGAGCACCAAATCGCACGGCTAGAGCATCGCGG
>JBDRTC010000514.1:0-5737 GCA_043824335.1 Planctomycetota bacterium
TGGGCGGCGCCGCCCAGGCCTCCGTCGACCGTGTTGCCATCAGCCGAGGGCTCAAGCAACACGGCTATCTCAGCGTCACGAGGAGGCTCGTTACTCCACCAATTAAGCCCCGCAGCGCGGCAAGGATTACGTGACGGTCACGCGCTCACGTCCGTGGAGGAGAAGGGGATCCTCCTCGGGTGACCGATCATCGGGTTTTCTCGGGAATAAACCGCCAGTCGCGAGCATCTAAGCTCCTACCCGACAGGTTTGAGGAAAAAAGTCGCGAACTTTCTGACGGGTTCGAGCGTCTATTGGTGATAGAGAGGGTAAGGGACGCCCCGGGTCCGTTTTTGTCCGGGACGACCCCAGCCCCAAGCAAAGGAAGAGGACCGATGATTTCGTTGTGGTCCAGTCTCAAAGGCGAACCGCGATGCCAAGGGCGTATAGCAGATTATTCGGCGAATACGCTGCCCGGGCATCCTTTGCGCTTGTGACACTTGGCCACCACCCCCTGGACGATTACCAGAAGCCCGGTGTCACAGCGACATCGGGCTTTGTTCGTGCCCACGCAACTAGATGGACCGGTAGCGGCAGCATCCCTGGTTCTTACCCAGGCGGGTGAGGGTTCAAGTCCCTCCGGTCCCACTTCCGCGGATTGTCCGACGTTGAGTCGTCGGTTTGAACGGCCGTTCAAATCGTGTTCAACGATCGGCTTTCCGCAACGGACAAGCACTGGTCGTCTAGCGGCAAGGATCCCGCCTTCGTAACGCGGGGACGTGGGTTCGATTCCCACCCGGTGCTCTTTCGATCTTTGACAATTCGGCAGCCAACAAGCGCCCTTGATGTAGCGGCAGCCTACTGCCTTGCCATGGCGGAAGTGTGGGTTCGACTCTCACTGGGCGCTCTTGAGATTCAGGATGTGGGGAAGCCTGGCATCCCGCGTGCCTTGGGAGCACGAGATCGCTGGTTCAAATCCAGCCATCCTGACTGAATGATGCGGTGGTGCTCGTGCTGGTACGGGCAGGCGGTTGTTACCCGTCCTGACGCAGGTTCGATTCCTGCCGCCGCAGCTTTACGGAAGGGCAAGCCGACTGGCGACGGCAGCCGCCTCGCGGGCACCGCCGCGAAGCGGTGGTCGGGTCGAGCGCGATAAGCGCCTTGACGGGTTCGACTCCCTCACCTTCCGCTTGACAACTTGTGCTCTTGGCCGAGCGGCAAAGGCTCCAGGCTTCCAACCTGGCGAGGCGGGTTCGACTCCCGCAGGGCACTCTCACTGATGCGGGGTCGTCGCTGTTGGTAGTGACACCTGGCTTTGAACCAGGAGTCCGTAGGTTCGATTCCTACCCTCGCAGCTCCAAGCGAACCGTGCGAAGGCATGTGTGTCGTTGAAACAAGAACGATGCGGGGTAGTTGCTGTTGGCAGTGACACCTGGCTCTGAACCAGGAGGCCGTTGGTTCGATTCCAACTCCCGCAGCTTGAAAAACGGAAGTCATCCGGCTGGATGAGGAGCCTGTCTTGAAAACAGGTGGCGGCACCAACCGCTTGTGAGTTCGAGTCTCACGGCTTCCGCTGAGAAACACACGTCCCTGGTGTAATGGCAGCATGGCTGGTTCCAACCCAGTTGGTCAGGGTCCAAGTCCTTGGGGGCGTGCTTTGAAGATGGATCGCGAACGCGAACCTTCCACACAGTATCGGGCTCATCGTCCAACAGGAAGACACCAGTTCGGCAGACTGGCTGGTCCGGGTTCAATTCCCGGTGGCTCCACTCAATGAGACGGAAGGTATCCGAATTGGCTCAGGAAGCTGGGTGCTAACCAGTTGCCCTTGACCGGGTTGGATAGGGTTCGATTCCCCCACCTTCCGCTGACCAACGCTACGCGTCGGTGCCCAGCCCGATGGTGAAAAGGACATCATCCCTCGCTTCTAACGAGGTGTTCCGGGTTCGAGTCCTGGTCGGGCTACTGGGGAAAGGAGGAAGGAGGAAGGAGGAAGGATGAAGGAGGAACGCCGCACAAAGACGCCTCGAGTTTCATCCTTCATCCCTCGATTCGTTGGCCGTAGCTTAATGGGCAGAGCGCCTGGCTGTGACCCAGGTATGTGCCGGTTCGAGCCCGGCCGGTCAACCTCTTGGTATGGATTGGAGGTGAACGATGGTCGCCAAGGTACTTCAGAGACCAACGCTGGTCTTGAACCGCAACTGGCAGCCGGTGAACGTGGCCTCGGTGGCGAGGGCGCTGGTGCTGTTGTGGAACGAGTCCGCGAGGGTAGTGGACCCGGCCGACTACCAGACCTACACCTGGGAGGACTGGTCCGGGCTGCGGCCCCGCGGCGGCGATCGGTTTATCCAGGCGGTCCGGTTTCGGCTGCGGGTGCCTGAGGTGGTCACGCTGACCGGCTACGACCGGCTGCCCACGGCGGCCGTGACGTTCAGCCGGCGGAACATCTTCAAGCGCGACCACTTCACCTGCCAATACTGCGGGGCCCAACCGGGCAGCGAGGAGCTGACGCTCGACCACGTGGTTCCTCGGTCGCAGAGCGGTGAGTCGCGATGGGACAACTGCGTGCTGGCGTGTCTGGAGTGCAACAAGCGGAAGGCTAACCGCACGCCGGAGCAGGCAGGTATGCGGCTCCGCCACAAGCCGGTCCGGCCAACGTGGAACCCGCTCTACGCGCTCCACGAGGTGCGGATCGAGAGTTGGTCGAAGTTCGTCAGCGAGGCGTACTGGAACGTCGAGTTGGAAGGATGAAGTATGAATGATGAAGTATGAAGTATGAATGATGAAGGATGAAGTAAACGGGTGACGGTGCCATCGTTCGGCCCATTCATCCTTCATACTTCATACTTCATCATTCATCCTTCCTTTCGTCCCGATGGTGTAATGGATCGCACAAGACTCTCCTAAGCGACCAACGCTGCGCGTCGGTGCCCGGGTCCTGGTTCGAGTCCAGGTCGGGATCCCTTGAATATGGCCCGTGGGTGTGCCGGATAGCATGTCAGCTTCCGAAGCTGTTGGACCAGGTTCGACTCCTGGACGGGCTACTCGATATGGATGCCCTGCGAGTGTGACGGATAGCACGGTAGGCTTCGATCCTGCAAGACGGGGTTCGACTCCTCGGCGGGGTGCTGGAAGAGTTGACGCTGGAGCCAGATGGTACGGCAGCTGCCTGCAAAGCAGCATCAAGTGGGTTCGATTCCCACCGGCGTTTCTTCGCGAGATGAAATACAGGCAACGGATCGATTCCGCCTTTTGCCAGCGGCACGCCGGCCGAGAGCCTCCGTTCGGCGGTTGGCCGTGCGTGTTCCGTACATGGGTTTTGACGGAGGCGGGATCGGGCGAGCGTGGTTAGCTCAATGGGTAGAGCACCAGACCGAGGATCTGGCTGTCGCGGGTTCGACTCCCGCACCACCGAGGCAGGCTGTTAACCTGTCCCGACCAGGGCGCGAAAGCGTCCACCAGAAAGCCCGAGGGAGGCGGGCGTTTGTTTGGTCGGCCGCCGTGGGGACCGTTGTGGTTGACCGGTTGCGACCGCGTCGGCTCGCTTGAGCCGACGAGCGGTCCGCGCCAGTCGGATTACGCGGCCGCCGGCGGCAGCGCGAACGATCGCCGTGCAGTGCGCGGATACCGCTTTCACGCGCTGCCGGCCGAAGGCTTTGGAAGTCGGCGAGCTACGTGCCAGGTTTCGGCCCGGTAGGAGTTTGCAGGTCCAAGAAGCAGGAAGCCGGCGGAAGTGATTGCTCAAGCGACACTCCGCGAATTGTTGGTGTGACCGGGCGAACGTACCGCCGCCCGAGGGTGTCTACCTTGAAGTGCAATCGTCAACTAAAAAAACATAACGGACAACGGCAGTCGTTTTGTGGAAGGAGGTGATCCGTGATGGTGTTGAAGCGTTACAAGGTCCACAGCTACGAGATCGTCTCCCAGCGCGATCCGTGGCTGGTCCACGAGAAGCTCGACGTGATCGTCAAGTCGGGGGCCCTGAAGGACCGCGCCGTGACGCTGGACCTCAAGGACCACCAACGCGGTCTGGTCTGGATCGAGGGCCGGTTCAGCCAGATCCTGGCGCCGGGCCTGTACGCCTACTGGATCGGCCAGAAGGACGTCAGGATCGAAGTGGTCGACGCCCGCAGCGTGCGATTCGAGCACAAGGAGCTGGCAACCATCGTCCAGTCGCCGATGGCCGGCCAATTGCTCGACATCTGCCGGGTCGAGCGGAACCGCGCTGGCGTTCTGTTCTACGACGGCAAGTACGTCGAGACGCTGCCGGCCGGCCTCTACGCCTTCTGGCATGGCGCGGCCGACGCGAAGCTGGTCGAGATCGACACGCGGGAAACCATGGTCGACGTCAGCGGTCAGGAGATCATGACGGGCGACAAGGTCACGCTACGGCTGAACGCCATGGCGACCTACCGCGTGGTCGACGCCCGGCTGGCGGTCACCAGCGTCGACGACCTGCGGCAGACGCTTTACCGCGAGGCCCAGTTGGTCTTCCGCGCCGTTTTGGGCGCCCGCGAGCTCGACCAGTTCCTGGCCGACAAGGATGCGGTGGCCAAGGAGGTCGAGGATCTGCTTCGCCGCCGGGCGGAGGAGTTGGGCGTCGAGATCGTTTCGGTCGGCGTCCGCGACGTCATCCTGCCGGGCGACATGAAGGAGCTGATGAACAAGGTTACGGAGGCCAAGAAGGCCGCCGAGGCCAACCTCATCGCCCGCCGGGAGGAGACGGCCGCCATGCGGAACCAGGCCAACACGGCCAAACTGCTGGAGCAGAGCCCGACCTTGATGCGGCTGCGCGAGCTGGAGGTCTTGGAGAAGATCGCCACGGCGAGCAAGCTCAACGTCGTGCTGGGCGAGAAGGGCCTGGCCGAGCGGGTGGTCAACCTGCTGTAGACCTCGCCCCCGGTTCAAGGGATTGAGCCGGGGGCTTTCCGTTTTCGTGCTCCGGGAAAGTCTCGGCGAACCTTTCCCTGGGCGTGTTCCAGAGGATCGTCGGTCGCAGCAGACGACTCGGGACGATTGGAGACCTGTTCCGTATCTCACAGCCACTGAGTTTCGAGGATACTGGCGTGTTCGTGCTTGAGCCGCCTCCGGGCTACGAAGAACTGGAAGTGGCGATCCGGGAAGAGAGGACGGTCCTACTCATCTACGAGGGCGGCACGCGGGGTCTGGTCGAGCGGAGGATCACGCCCCGGGCACTGTTCCAGTCCAGCGGACGGGCGTACCTGACCGCGCACTGTCACATGGATGGAATCGAGAAGACGTACCGCTTGGATCGGATTCGGGAGTTGAGGGTCGAGGAGTAGTCAACCGCCGCACTTGACGTGCTCGGGCGCGGCGCAGCATACTGGGCGTGCGGCCGGATGGGTCGGCCGCAAAGGGGTTCGGGCGTTAGCAGGCCCTTACGGCGGCAACAGCGGCGGGGAGATTCACATGGACGGAGGAATTAGAGACTCAAACGGCCTCGCCGGGTACGAGCAGAGGTTTGCAGAGTTCATCGAGCTTCTGAAAAGGCGAGACGCAGGAGATAGGTATCTGCTCTTCCCAAAAACTTAATCCTGGTGTTTTGGCGAGAGAGGATGCCCGGCGAAAATACCTCAGGGAGTAAGCCACACTCGGAGAAAGAACGTGCGTCGACAGCCTCTGGCCTGCGTTAGCATAGTGTGCCTGTGTGCGTCCCTTGGGGCATCGCATGGACCGGGCCCCATCTTTTCCGTCTGTTTCGACGAGAGCCTGGAGGAGGAGGTGTCGGCCGACGGTC
>JBDRTC010000515.1:0-3171 GCA_043824335.1 Planctomycetota bacterium
CTAAGGGGCGGCCGAAGAATAACTTCCCGACATCAGTAGCAGGCACACGCCGTGTGCCGTCCGCGCGTTACGGCACACGGCGTGTGCCTACTACTCCGCAAGAGCGGAAGTTATTGATCGGTCGCCCCTAACGCCCGTCGAAGACGTTGGGCTCATCGTGCATCCGCCCGTGGGAAGACGTTTCTCCGGACCACAAGCCACGCTGATTTCGCCCGAGCTGCGAGTGGCCGTAGAGAACCATGCCGCCGAGAAGCCGCCCACGCCCTGGCGTTACCGCCGGGTGTCGCGTGACGGTCGATTGCGAACTGACGGCGCGTTGGAGATCACCATTCCGGCGTGCACCGTGTTCTCGACGGTCTCGGTGCCCGTCCGCTGAAGTTCCCGTTGAATCAGAACGGGATAGGCCTGCCGGTGGCGAGGGCTGGCTGCTGAGCGTCTCGCGCTTGCCGGTGAGCGTGCTGCGGCAAATGGCCAACGAAGCGGCGGCCCAGGGGGTGGCTACCAGGGGATCGTCCTCGCGGGCGTCGGTGTAGCGGTTGATCCATGATCCGTCGGCTTGCTGGCGGGAGATCAACGCTTCGGCAAGTTCCTCGGCCCAGTCGACTTGGCCCTCGGTCATCTCGATCCGCCGAGTCCTCACCGCCAAGAACGCATGGGCGACCGCCCATGCCCAATAGTAGTAGGTGGCATCTTGAAGCACGGCCCGGTCGGGCTCGAACGTGCCGGGGTTGTGCTCGGCCGAGAAGTTCGATTCCAGCCATGCTCGGGCGGTGACGACGCGAGGGTGCTCGGGCGCCAGCCCGGCGCGAAGCAGGGCCCTAAGGCCGTCGGCCGTCATCGTACCGTAAGAATGAAACCGGCGGCGGCCGAACCGGTCTACGCCCGCGATGCCTGCCTTGTTTTGCACCGGATCCTCGGGCATGAAGAAGAACCCTCCGTCGTCGAACCTGGAGTCACTTCGGCTTGGATCGGCGGAGAAATTTTGGCACCGCCGGACGAAGACCAGGGCCTGCCGGTACGCCGGGTCGTCTTGCGAAACCTTCGCCGACCGCAACGCCGCCAGGCCGAAGATCGTCGCCGCCAGGTTCGATTCGAAGAACCGCTCCTTCAGTTCACCGGGTCGGGGCTTCTCGGGAACGCCCAAAGAAAACCCCCAGCCGCCGTACTCCGGGTCGGAGCGGCTCCATCCCAGGGCCTCGTTGAGCTGCCGCCGGAGGAGATAAGCAAGCCACGCCTCTTGGGCTTGCTCGTTCCGCGGGCCGGACTCCTGGAGGACCACGACGCGGCTGGCCGACGCCGCGGTGTACACGGGAAACAAGAGTTCTCTCGGGCCGACATCGAGCCGGCCGTCGTGGTCGACGAAACCGGCCAAATAGTCGACGCCCCGACGATACGCCGCCGGCGCGTCCGGCTCCGCCTGGGGCAGGTAGAAGAGGCAACTCATCACGTAGGGTGTCAGCGTCGGCCCGTCGCGAAACGCGCCGTAGGTTTCGGAGCGCCATGCCCCGTCGGGCGATTGCCCGGCGACGAGGAACCTCCCGGCCTTCGCCAGCGAAGCATCGATGCGACCGACCAACTCGATCTCGACTGCATCGCAACAGGTAGCCGCCGCGACGAGCAACAGGCACACCGCAGCGACCGAGAACCGGCGTACAACGACGCACCTCATGAAACGACTCCCCTGCCTCCCTTGTCCCCGGTCCTCGGAGTAGCACAGGCATCTTGCCTGCATTTCCACGGACAGAGGCCGGAAACCTGTGCTACCGCCGTCCGATCTTGGCTGCGATGGGCACCGGCGTGCGGTCGACCATCAGCACCAGGAGGGCGGCCGAAGTGCAGAAGGTCCGGCCGGTGACGCAGTGGTGCCCGGTCCAGCTTCCGTCCTTGTTCTGGATCCGGTCGAGGTTCTCGGTGATCGACTTGTCCCACGACTTCCACTCGTCGCCCCCTTTGACGACCAGGGCTTCGCCGATGTTCATGTAGCTGAGGAATTCTTCGCCGCCGTTGGAGCCGAAGCCGGCGATGAACTGCTTGTCGTCGAGCCGTCGGACCACGGCGGCAGTAGCTTCATCGAGATCTTGTTTAGCGGCCGCAAACCGATCGAGCTTGGCTTCCGCCTCCTGCCGTTCGGTGGCGGTGGGGGCGGTTTTCACGGCTTTACGAACCTCTGCCTCTTCGGCCTGATTCGTGTTCACCGAGTCGGCCACGGCGCCGAGGTTCGAGCCGGCGGCGTACAGCTCGACTCCTGCCGAACCGGGCATCGAGAACTTGCCCGTCGACCGGTCGAACGCCTTGCGGGAGAACTGCTCCGCTTTCTGTCGAACCTTTTCGTCGACCATCTTCCCCTGTTGTGCCGCCCTGTTGAGCCCCTTGACGGCCAGTCCTTGCGAGAGCGTTGCCGCCCAACCGCGGTCGTCCCAAGTGCCGTCGCTCCGCTGGTGCTTGGTGAGCTTCTCGAGCACATTGTCCAACGCGCGGTCGACGCGTTTGTTGCTCTTCTTGTTGGGCATGTTCCCCTGGACTTCGGAGAGCATCAGTGAGGCCATGAAGGTGTCGACGTAGGGGCCGAGCTTGCCCTGCAAGCGGGTGCCCCGGGTGGAGGTGATGTAGAGAGAATCCTCGTCGTACCCTTCGATCTCCGAGCAGACGTAGTCGACCGCCTTCAGCAGATTCTTGGCGTACGGTCCCTTCGACGGCGTGCTGCCGGAGCGGATCAGGGCAAGCGCGGCGCTGCAAGTGTCGGCTACACTGGCGACGTCCTTCATCTCCGTTCCACTACGCATTTGGGCCGACTCTTCGCCTTGTCCCCAGACCCCGCTGGGCAATTGGTGATCGACCAGCCATGCAAGTCCTCGCTTGACGTTCTCACCGAGCGGCTTCGGTTTCACGGCCGGAGCCCATTTGGCTTCAGCCTCCTCCTTCTCCTTCTCAGCGGCCTTTGCCTGAGCGGACTTGGCCTTCTTCTGCCCTTGTTTCTTCTCTGCCGCGCCGGACAGCACGGCGACGGTCGCGCAGAGGACGAGCGCGACTGCTCCCAACACGAGCCTCTTCCACATGGCGTCTTCTCCTTTCCTAACTTGAACAGAACAAATCTTGCCCCGTCACATGAACCACCGACCTACTGTTGTCGGATTTCCCTTCACTCCGCTGGTTGGCCCAAGACGGCAATCG
>JBDRTC010000516.1:0-3790 GCA_043824335.1 Planctomycetota bacterium
AGTGGGGAGTGGAGAGTGGAGAGTGGAGAGTGGGGAGTGGGGAGTGGGGAGTGGGGAGGAGTGAGGGGTGAGGGATGAGGGGTGAGGGGGACGGTCAACTCCCACGGGCTGCGTCCCGTGGGGTGAGCAAACGCAATCCAACCGACCTTTCAACGATACTCACCGCATGAACCTCGTCCTCATTGGTTATCGTGCCACGGGCAAGACGACGATTGCCCGGCTGTTGGCCCAGCGGCTCGGATGGGAGTGGACCGACGCCGACGTCCAGATCGAGCGGCGCGCCGGGAAGTCGATCGCGCGGATCTTTGCCGAGGACGGCGAGCCCGCCTTCCGCGACCTGGAGGCGGAGGTGATCGTCGACCTTTGCCGCCGCGAGCGCCTGGTCCTGGCCGCCGGCGGCGGGGCGCCGCTGCGGCCCGAAAGCCGCGAGGCGATGCGGGCCTCGGGGAAAGTCGTCTGGCTGAAAGCCCTGCCCGAAACGATCCGCGCCCGAATGTCGGGCGATGCCAGCACGGCGGCCCGGCGGCCCGATTTGACCCGGCAGGGGGGCCTCGGAGAAATCATCGAACTCCTCGGCCGGCGGGAACCGGTTTATCGCCAGTCGGCCCACCTGGAGGTCGATACAGAAGGAAAGTCGCCCGAGGCGGTCGCGGTCGAGATCCTCGACCGCGCGGGCCTCTCCTCCGACGCTGGGGATTCCGAGTGAACGTGATCGTCGCCATTCCGCTCGAAATCCGCCTCGGTACGCTGTTCCTGCTCGGAACATGGATCGGCAGCCTCGTGAACCTGGGCGTCTACCGGCTCGCGTGGCATGCCCGAGCGATCAGCCCCTGGTCGGCTCCGCCGGCGGACGCCCCGTTGCGGCGGCGGCACGACCGCGTGCCGATCCTCGGCTGGCTGGGGCTTAGGCGGGAAAGCGGGCTCCACGGGCGCGGCTTCTGGATTCGGCCGATGCTGGTCGAGGTACTCTCGGGTGTTGGCTTCGCCGCACTGTATTGGTGGGAGATCGGCCGACTGGGCCTGATACTGCCCGGCGTAGCGCCCCCCTCGCCCGCCGTGCTGCACGCGGTGTACGCCTCGCACCTGGTGTTGATCTCGTTGATGATCGTCGCTTCGCTGATTGACGTCGACGAGAAGATTATTCCCGACACGATCACCATCTCCGGCACCTTGTTTGCCTTGCTGGCGGCCGCGGTTTGTCCCAGGTCGCTGTTGCCGGAGATGGTGCGGCTGGCGAACGCTGGGATGCTGGATGATCTGTTTGGACCTCCGGCTGCGCTGCCGCTGCCCGACTTCCTGCGGCTGACCTGGCCCAACGTCTGGCCCCCTTGGCTAGACGGATTCCCTCACATTTGGGCGCTGGCGATCGGGCTGGCGTGCTGGTGGCTGTGGTGCGTGGCTTTGATGCACCGAACCTGGTACTCCCGACACGGGTGGGTCCGGGCCTTCGAGCTCCTCTGCGCCCGACTTCGGCGGGAAGCCTCCACGTGGCGAATCCTCCGGATGGGGTTGATCGGCTCCGCGGGCATTGCGGGGGTCTGGTACGTTGGCGGAGATCGCTGGGCCGGGCTACTCTCGGCCCTGGTCGGCATGGCGGCCAGCGGTGGCATCATTTGGGCGATACGCATCATCGGCTCCGCCGTCTTGCGGCGAGAAGCGATGGGCTTCGGCGACGTGACCCTGATGGCCATGATCGGCGCCTTCTTGGGCTGGCAGCCCTGCCTGATCGTCTTTTTCCTGGCGCCCTTCGCTGGTCTGGTGATGGGACTTGCGAGCCTGGTCCTGCGCCGCGGGCCGGAAATCCCTTACGGCCCGTTCCTCTGTTTGGCCGCACTTGTCGTGCTCGTCCGCTGGGTAACCCTATGGGAGTTGACCGCGTGGTACTTCGGCCTGGGCTGGTCCCTCATCCTCGTCATTCTCCTCTGTCTGATCCTCATGGTGCCTCTGTTGATCGTGAGCCGAATGATCCGCACGGCATTCGGACATTAGGCTTTGTCGGAAAACCCTGTCTCCGGGGTGGCATGGCGTCGCTTGCGTCGCCATGTTTCCGCCCCACATGCCCACGCTTCGCGAGGGCATGCCACCCTGGCCGCCGGCGTCACCAGGAAAATTCCCTCGGGTGGCCGGGGACGACGCCCTCCTCTCTCCACGGCAGCCCGGTGCAGTGAGCTACATTTCCCCTGGGGCATGATCGTTCGTCAAACGGGACCGCCTGCATGCGACCGCTGTTCGAGACCGTGACCGATCTTTGTGGGGGAGCCGACGTGCTCGGCCGCCGGGCGCACGGGGTCATTGAGGCCGCCGAGGGCCGGTTCCGCCGGGTGGTTTTGAGGCCCTTCCCCACGTTGGTGTCGGTGGCTGAAGTCTTGCTCCTGGGAAGGTGGTATCATCGGCGTCGCCCGGCCGATCGGTGCCTCCTGTACTACGACCAGCCGTGCCGGTTTCGCAATTTTCTGGTGGTCAAGTACGTGGTGTCGGGCCGGGGCACGACCTACGGCACCCTAGGACGCACGCTGGACGTGCTCGACGAGATCGCCCGGCTAAGAAAGACCGACGCCTTGCTCTGCCACCTGAGCAATGGGCGTATCACGCCGCGACTGATGACCCGACGCGGCTGGGAGCCGCACTGCCCGGCGGGCGGACGGAGACATTACATCAAACGGTTCTACGGGGAGTATCTCCCTAAGCCGGAATGCATCGCGTTTGGCGCCGAGTCGACCGTGGTCTGAATTGCTCTTGCCGCCCCCCAGCCGTCTTGCTACCATCCGCCCCGCTTGCCGCGGTAGTCCCTGCGCGGGAACCCTTCGTTCGAGGGGCAGGGGCAGCCGGCATGGCCAGCCCCTTTTCATTGGCCGGTCTGGTCGTTTTGCGGACGGCCCCGGCGTCACAATCTCATCTTCGCGTTTGCCGAGGAGAACGTCGCCATGCGTCGCCTCGCATGGACAAGGTGGATCCCCCTGCTGTTCTTGGCGGCCGGCTCGGGCTGCGCCGAGAACTCGATGGTTCTCAAGGGCCAGTTCCAGCAGCTTCAGCAGCAGCAACTGGCCATGTCGCGGCAGAACCAGGAACTCCAGAGCCGGGCCGGAACGCTGGACCGCGACAACCAGGAGCTCGAAACCCTGCTGGCCCAGTCGCGCCAACGCCAGCAGATCCTCGACGACCAACTTGCCCTGGTGCGGGAGCAGCTCGGCGGGATCACCACCCAGTTGGCCCGAGTACGCGAGGAAAAAGAGACCAGCGAGCAGGAAGCCCAGGCACTGACCGCGTCCATGCGGCGACAGCGCGGGGTCTCGATCAGCCCGAACAACAGCCTGCCGGAAACGCTCCCGACGATCCACGCGCCGGATGTCTTCGCGCGCCGCGACGGCGACGTGATCCGCGTCGAGTTGCCAGCCGGACGGCTCTTCGAGGCCGACGGGGCCCAACTCCGACCGGAGGCGGTTCCACTGATCACCGACGTGGCCGCCGAACTGCTCCGCACCTATCCCGATCAGGTGATCGGAGTGGAGGGCCACACCGGCAGCGACCCGATCCGCGGCGGCCCGTGGCGAAACACGCAGCACCTTTCGATCGCGCGGGCCCTGGCCGTCTACGAGACCCTGCTTGCCCAAACCCGGTTCGAGGCCGTGCAACTGTTCGTCGTCGGCCACGGCGGGAACCATCCGGTCGTCTCCAACGCCACGGCGGAGGGCAAGCAACGGAACCGCCGCGTGGAGTTGGTCGTCTACCCGGAGCGCGGCCGGTAGGAAGTTAGGGGACAGGGGACAGGGGACAGGGGACAGGGGACAGG